>JARFQK010000419.1 GCA_029287815.1 Gammaproteobacteria bacterium | reverse complement strand
GATGTATCCTAGATCGAGTTATTGATGCTTCGCCAAGGTATTTTGACACCGCGATCACTGGATTGAGATGAAATCCCCACTGCTTCACTCGCACCACAGCACAGTGATCCGGCGCAGCGTCGAGGATGTCTTTCAGTTTGTCGCTGTTGATTTCTTCCGAAACTATCAAAAATGGTCGCCGGAGGTCAGCGAACTGGAGCAAATCACCAGCGGTGCAATGCGTGTCGGCGTGACCGGAAGGCAGGTCCGCTACGATCGTGGCTACCGCAGCGAAGCGACTTTCCGGGTGACGCGGATGACACCGCTGCGCGAACTGCATTTTGCCAGCTTGACAAAGCCCGAGTTCGACGTCTGCTACCGTTTCGAGCCGACTGACACCGACACTCGAATCAGCTTCGAATTCAAGTTCAGGCTGCCGCTGTTCATGCTGCCATTACGCGAGCGCGTCGCGGAAACGGTTGAACAGGGTGGCGGTCGTGTGGTCTCGAACATACGGAGGCTGTTGCATGACTGATGAAAACGAGCGCGATGACAATCGTACAGACACACTCTGACGGACCCGGACATGGCTGATTCGAAAGCGCGCCAGGGGCGCGTGCTGGTTTTTGGCGCCAGCGGTTATATCGGCACCAATCTGGTCGAGCGGCTGATGTCATCACCCTTACCGCTGCGTGCCAGCGCACGTAACCGGGAGGTGCTGGCGGGCAGAGGCTGGACGGGGCTGGATCTGGTTGAGGCCGACGCCCTGAAACCGGAGACGCTGACCGCAGCGCTGGTCGATATCGATGTGGCTTATTATCTGGTTCATTCGATGGCGGCGGGCCGTGATTTTGCTCGTCTGGACCGCGAAGCTGCTGCCAATTTCGGTCGTGCGGCGGCCGAGGCCGGTGTTCGTCGCATCGTCTATCTCGGCGGGTTGCTGCCATCGAGGCCGGTCTCCGAACACCTGCGCTCGCGCAAGGAGACCGGTGAGTATCTGCGAGCGGGCGGGGTACCCGTGACCGAGATCAGGGCCGGGATGATCGTCGGTCCAGGCTCGGCCGCATTCGAAGTGATTCGCGATCTGGTCAACCATTTGCCGTTGATGCTGACGCCGCGTTGGGTCTATAGCCGCTCCTCACCGATCGCACTCGAGAACCTGCTGGACTATCTGCTGCGCGTGCCGTACATCGATGAGACGGCAGGCGAGTGTTACGACGTTGGCGGACCGGACGTACTGACCTATGAAGAGATCATGCGTCAGTACGGCGATGTTGTCGGCAAACGCCCGATCATCGTTCCTGTGCCGGTTCTGAGTCCACGCCTGTCATCCTACTGGCTGCGACTGGTAACCTCGGTGCCGACCAGTATCGCGCGCGCGTTGATCGAGGGCTTGAAACAGGACGTGATCGCCGATGATGCGGCGATCCGTGAGCTGGTGCCGCTGAAGTTATTGAGTTTCAAGGAATCGGTGCGCTCGACTCTGGCGGCCGAGTCGAAGCAACAGGTCATCGCGCGCTGGGTCGAGGGCTCGATCGTGTGCCGCAATTACCACCCCGAGTACGGCTTTTACGCGAAGCGGGCCAGCGGCAGCGCCACGACAGACGCGCCGGCCGCACAGATTTGGCAGCAAATCATCTCGATTGGCGATAAGCAAGGCTATTACTATCTGGACAGCTTGTGGAAAATCAGGGGTATGATCGACTGGGTTTTCGGCGGGCCCAGCTTCAGGCGCCATCGACGTCACCCGACCGACTTGCGCGTTGGCGATGTGATCGATGCCTGGCGGGTGATTGCGATCGAGCCCGAGTCCCGGCTGACGCTGCTGATGGAAATGAAAGCGCCGGGCGCCGGTGTGCTGGAATTTGAACTGAAGCCGGAGGCGCAGCGTCATCGCGTGACCGCGACCGCTTATTTCCATCCTGCCGGCGTCTGGGGGCTGCTCTACTGGTATTCGCTGACTTTCGCGCATTTGCTGATCTTTCGTGGCCTGACCCGCGCAATTTGTGAGCGCGCCGAGGCTGCGGCCAATCGATGAGATACAGTGACCGAGAAGCGCTGTTTTCTTAACGCAAAGGCGCAAAGACGCAAAGCTCGCAGAGGGTGTGAATTTCTTTTCAAACTCGGGTTAGTTTCGATTAACCGCAGAGACGCTGAGGCGCAGAGTTCAATTTTTTTCGTTAGAGAACATTGCTGTTCAGACTCGCCGTGGCAGCGACTTTGCCGCGAAGCGCTGGTGCTCGCGACTAAACACATAAAGCATCCTCAGCGTCTCCGCGGTGAATCAAGCCTTTTCCAGTGACGCACGGCACGCTCTGTTGGCTTAACCTCGGATTCAGCCGAAGGTGATCCCGATGGCGAGCAGCAACGGGGTGGCGAGCGATGCCGCGACATTGGTGGCCAGGTACTGCGGATGCTGGCCGATATCACCGGCATATTTGATCGCACCTGTCATCGAAAACAGCGATAGCAGGACCGCTGGTAACGCGATCAAGCTCAGCGTTGGGAAGTAACCGATCAGAACACCGAGCAGAATACTCGCGTGAGCGCCGAGGAACATCAGCGTATAAGCCCATGTGCTGGCTTTGGTGCCGTAGGCAATGAGCAAGTGGTTACGACCGATCTGCTTGTCCGCCTCGATATCCGGGTACTGATTCAGCAGCAACAGGTTGTTCACCAGAAAGAAAGGCACGAGTGAGGCGAGCCAGGCTGTTGCTGCGTTTTCACCCGTCAGCACAGCGTGTGTGCCGACAACCATCAGGGTGCCGAAACCCAGACCCGGTGCGATCAAACAGAACAGTGGCCAGCGATTGATCCACTTGGTGTAGGTCACGATGATCGCGACGCCAATCAAACCAATCGGCAAAATCAGTGTGCC
>JARFQK010000339.1 GCA_029287815.1 Gammaproteobacteria bacterium | reverse complement strand
CGTCGGGCAATCGACCCGCCGACACGGGTTACTTCTTCCGGAAAACGCCGTGAATACGTCCGTGTAGGCTCGACGGCGGCTTCCCTGCCGCCGACATTTCCTACAGAAGCAACCCGTATCGGCTTAAGTAAGTGCCATTAGCCCTAACGGGCTTTTGCGAGAAGGAATCAGCGTATTGGTCCTTCGGAAGAATTAGCAAATAAAGCAATCTGATCTTTGAAAGCTCCTAACCCGCATGTTGCACGAAGGCGGACGAAGATCCTCGGGAATTTATATATGTATCCGTCGCTTATCCCCGATTCAACGGACGCATTCGCGGTTACGGTTTGTCCTATTTGGTTTTACGAACAATCTGGCGTCGCATCGTGAACGATCGCCCTTGATCCATAGCTAAGGCTATGAATCTGCACGCGATCGTCCAACCTGCTTTGCCAGCTTGCCCGTAAAATCCAAATCCTTCGTGCAGCATGCGGGCTAAGTTGACTTGTTTCATAATTTATAGATTAGCTTTTATGCTAATTTTTGTTAGAATATGGCCTTCTATTATAGCTAACGATAATTGTTGATGAATAATGATCTGGTAATGCTGGTCACAGAAGCGCTGGAGCAGGCCAGAGAGCAAGGCATGCGACAAAAGGATGTTGCCGAGTTGTCGCAGATTGGTGAAGTGGGTCTCTCGCGTTTGAAGAAGGCGGATGATGCCAGGTTCTCCACATTGCAGGCCCTCGGCCAGAGTGTCGGGTTGAAGCTGATCTGGGTGCAGGATTCCAAGCTTGCGGAACTGGTGGGCAAGGGTGAGTTGTTTGATTGATCAACGCAAGCATCGATCCAGCCAGCGTTTCTTGCCAGGCGGCGTTGTGATTTTGCGCGACGGGGTCACTGTCGATCTCGGGTCGGCTTGGACGGGAGGCTTGTGGTATTAAAGATCGCAGCGCGGTGATATGGACACGCCTGGGTGTTCAACCCGTCAAAATGGGTCGCTTGACGGTGACTGATCAACAGGCGCGCTTCACCTATGAGGAGGGTTTTGCGTCGACGGGCTTGCGCGGTCTCGGGCTGGTGTATCCGCCTGCCGAATTCACCAGCACCATCGTCCGTGAACGAAACGAGTATTTTGACTTTCACCCTCCTGTTCAAAGTCTGGTACCCCCGAGGTCGGAGCGCAATTTCCAGCGTGCGCTGTTGTTGAGATACCTGGAAGCGAAGCGTATCGAAGCGAAGCCGGGCTTCGATACGGACTGGGAAATGCTGATACGTGCCGGGCACGGCGGTATAGGCCATTTGGACGTGTTCGAAAACGATGAAGCCGCCCGCCTGTGGTACGGCACGCCGTCAAGGCGCGATCTGGTCGAAGTGGACGATCGTTTTGGCTTCAGCCTGCGCGAGTTCATGACCTGGTTCGATGACAAGGCGGGCGTGTTGATCGATCTGTTGGGGCCGACACCGACCGTTGGCGGCGCGATTCCGAAGCTGCCCCTGTCGATTCCGCGCAGCGGCTGGGACGGGCGCATTGGCCTGCCGACGCGTTTCGGTGATTCCGGTCGGATGGATATCATTCTGAAGCTGGAAAATACCGCGACCTATCCCGGAATCACCGAGCTCGAGCAACTGGGTCTCGAGGTCCATCGCCGGGCAGGTTTCGAAGTGCCGCGCTGCTGGGCGGTCACCATTGGCAGTCTTCACGGTCTGGCCGTGGAGCGTTTCGATCGGACGCAAGCCTGCGTGCCGTTATTCTTCGAGTCGCTTTATTCGATTCTGGCTTCCGGCAGCAGGACGGTAACGACGCACTACAGCGCGTCGTACGACCGAGTCGCGTTGGCGATCGATCACCCGCGTATCCAGCTGGTGAACGATCGCAAGCGTGCCAAGCAGCACTTGTTCGAGCGCCTGGTGATGGCCTTGCTCACCGGCAATGGAGATCTTCACCTGCAAAACCTCGGCATCATCGATCGAAACGGCGAACTCGCCTTTGCGCCGGTGTACGATCCGACCCCGATGCGAGCTTACGGAATTCATGACATACTGACGCCTCCGGGTATGACTTTTGGTGACTACGGAGATTATCTGGCAGGGTCGGGATCGGATGAGCCGGTAAGCTTCGAGCTCGCTCTCGCACGTTTTGCCCGCGTGCTGGGCATTCGCAAAGCAGACTACCGGTCAAGTATTGAGCGGCTGGTCGATCACTGTGCCGACTACCCGGAGCGGATCGAGGCGCTGTCAAGGCTGCCGCCAGAGAACAAACGACGGCTCGCGAAGGTGCATCACGCTATGCGCTCGCGTTTGCTGAAGCATGCGGGCCAGGCAGTCGGTTAGCCATAGACGGTTGTCCGATGGCGGCTATATATAGACTATCATCTATCTATATATAAATTTTTATTTATTTGTATAAAAGTATCTGATTCCCTAAGATCTCGTCGCACTATCGGGGTGTCGCTCGAGAAAGGGGTAGGAAGCGCGAGCGACGGTCAGCCGATTTAACAAATACGTCTCTGCCGCGTCGTCGTTGAGGGTGCTGGCCTGCTTGCAAGCGGCCGTCAAGGTGAGTTGGACAGGCGACCACACAGCGCGGCGGCGAAGACGAAATAATGCCATGGTCAAACTCAGAACCTATGTCTATATCGATTCCCTACAGCCCCAGCTCGCGGAATACATGGCCTCTGTTTCACAGGGCTTTCCACCGATACCTGGCGATGCTTGTTTGTGGATGGAAGTTTCGCCGGGAATGGCGATACACCGCTATACAGACATTGCGCTCAAGGCCACGCGTGTCAATCTCACGCAGCAAGTGGTAGAGCGCGCATTCGGTTCCATGGTCATACATCATCGCGACCAGAGTGACGTGCGTGAGGCGGGTAGTATCCTGCTATCGAGTCTGGGCGCAAGCCTGTCTGACCGGCAGGCTTGCTCCATTGCCTGGAACGAAATCATCCGGGGTATGACGCCAGAACACACGGTGCTGATCAATCGGCAGCACCGTGGCGGTTCGATGATCATTCCAGGGGAGAGTATGTTCATTCTGGAAGCAGAGCCCGCTGGTTACATCGTCTATGCAGCCAACCAGGCGGAAAAGGCTGCGAACATCACGCTGATCGATGTCCGCGCGGTGGGCGCCTACGGCCGTCTGACTCTGTCCGGAAGTGAGGCCGACGTGGATGAGGCCGCAGCGGCAGCCATTGATGCAGTTCGCCGGCCCTCGGGTACCTGAAGTCATGCATCGACAGGAATTGCTCGGATTACTCAGGCGGCACAAAACGCACTTTTTGGAAGAGGCGGGATATGTTGCGCGCGCCATTGCTTTCGTCGAGGCGCACACCGATTGTTTTCACCGGACGCTCTGGCCAGCTCATGTGACCGGATCGGTTTGGGTCATCAGTCCCGATCGCAGCCGAGTGATCATGCTGCACCACCGCAAACACGATCAGTGGTTCCAGCCTGGCGGGCACGCTGATGGCGATGCCGATATCCTCAGAGTGGCTCTGCGGGAGACGTCTGAGGAAACCGGGCTGCCGCCGTCCGAAGTGCGATTGCTGTCCAACGACGTTTTCGATGTGGATGTTCACACGATTCCTGCCAGCGAGCGCGGACCGCAGCACGATCATATCGATATCCGCTTTCTGGTCGAAATCGATGACAGCATAGGGCTGCCCGGGAGCGACGAATCGCACGATGTGATCTGGGTCACCCTGAACAACGTGTCGCGGTACAACAATAATCGATCCACCTATCGTATGGTCGAGAAGACGCGTCGTTTGCGCAGCCTGTATACTCACCGATGGGTCGGCTGAGCGTTGCTGAGTCCCGCATTCGGTATTGCTCGCGGGTGTGGTTGCGCGCTGGTTTGGTTCGGATGTGTGACGGCTTGAGCGAAACATGCGGTCGACAGCGCATGATCGCGGGGCGCGAAAATATGCGCTATGACGGTGTCGGTGGCACACTCGCGGCTCGCGGGCGCTGGCAGTTGTCTATGTCGGCGACGGTTGGAAATGATTACAAGGAGCTTTACCTATAGACTATTTACTATGAATAATGAAAGAAATATTGATTGGATGTACCTATAGACATCAGCCTATGATTCGGGCCGATTCTATAAGTCATTTGATGATTCTTTAGCCAGACAACGAAACAGGAGACGAACGAATATGTCAACAAAATCCTACAAAGCGGGTGTGAAGGAATACCGCGAAAAATACTGGACACCGGATTACGTACCACTCGACACCGACCTGTTGGCCTGTTTCAAGGTCACCGGTCAGCCCGAGGTGCCCCGCGAGGAAGTCGCAGCGGCGGTTGCTGCTGAGAGTTCCACGGGCACCTGGAGCACCGTGTGGTCTGAATTGCTCACCGACCTTGAATACTACAAGGGGCGCGCTTACCGAATCGAAGACGTTCCAGGTGACTCCGAATCATTCTACGCGTTCGTCGCCTACCCAATCGATCTGTTCGAAGAGGGTTCTGTGGTCAACGTGCTGACCTCGCTGGTCGGTAACGTTTTCGGCTTCAAGGCATTGAAGCACCTGCGCCTGGAAGACATCCGCTTCCCGATCGCCTACATCAAGACCTGCGGTGGTCCGCCAGCCGGCATCCAGGTTGAGCGTGATCGTCTGAACAAGTATGGCCGTCCGATGCTCGGCGCGACGATCAAGCCCACGCTGGGCCTGTCGGCCAAGAACTATGGACGTGCCGTTTACGAGTGCCTGCGTGGCGGTCTGGATATGACCAAGGACGACGAAAACGTTAACTCGCAGCCGTTCATGCGCTGGCGTGACCGCTTTGAGTTCGTCGGTGAAGCCATTCAGAAGGCCGAGCAGGAAACCGGTGAACGTAAGGGGCATTACCTGAACGTGACCGCTGCGACCCCGGAAGAGATGTACAAGCGCGCCGAGTTCGCCAAAGAGGTTGGCTCGCCGATCATGATGCACGACTTCCTGACCGGTGGGTTCACTGCCAACACGGGTCTCGCCAACTGGTGTCGTGAGAACGGCATGCTGCTGCACATCCACCGCGCCATGCACGCTGTGATCGACCGCCATCCTAAACATGGTATCCACTTCCGCGTGCTGGCCAAGTGTTTGCGACTGTCTGGCGGTGACCATCTGCACACCGGCACCGTGGTCGGCAAGCTGGAAGGTGACCGTAACTCGACCCTTGGCTTCGTGGATCAGTTGCGCGAATCTTTCGTACCGGAAGACCGCTCGCGCGGTGTGTTCTTCGATCAGGACTGGGGCTCGTTGCCGGGCGTCTTCGCGGTCGCATCCGGTGGTATCCACGTCTGGCACATGCCGGCACTGGTCACCATCTTCGGTGATGACTCCATGCTGCAGTTCGGTGGCGGAACCCAGGGTCACCCGTGGGGTAACGCTGCAGGTGCTGCTGCCAACCGCGTTGCACTCGAGGCGAGCGTCAAAGCGCGTAACGCAGGCAGACAGATCGAAAAAGAGGCTCGTGACATCCTTACCGAGGCTGCCCGCACCAGCCCGGAACTGGCTATCGCGAGGGAAACCTGGAAAGAAATCAAAGTCGAATTCGAGACCGTCGATAAGCTGGACGTGGGTTAAACCCGCGTCCATCGGGCCACTTTGACAACGAACTAAATTTATGAGGAAAACACCATGCCGCTACCTAACGAAATAGGTAACTTCGAAACGACACAGACGCTG
>JARFQK010000293.1 GCA_029287815.1 Gammaproteobacteria bacterium | reverse complement strand
GGGGCAATTTCCGATGCCTTGAAATCGGGTGACCAGGTCAGTGTCGTTGGCTTTGGGACTTTCTTGGTTCGCAAGCGCGCCGCCCGCACCGGACGCAATCCACAGACCGGAGCTGAAATCGAGATCGCCGCAGCCAATGTTCCGGCATTTAAACCTGGTAAAGCGTTAAAGGATACCGTAAACTAGCCAGCTCTCTCAGTTGGGGTGCTTAGCTCAGCTGGTAGAGCGTCGCCCTTACAAGGCGAATGTCGGGGGTTCGATCCCCTCAGCACCCACCAAAAGGAGCGGTAGTTCAGCTGGTTAGAATACCGGCCTGTCACGCCGGGGGTCGCGGGTTCGAGTCCCGTCCGCTCCGCCAATTGCCTTGAACCATCCCTGCACGAGCTATCATCAAAATGATAGCTCGTGTGGTTTCTGCCGTTCAGCACAATCTGTATAATTCGAAAACGGTTAGGTATCACACACGAGCAATCTGAATCATGTTGCAAGCTATCAACGATCGAATTAAGGGCTGGTTAGGCGCACTGGTGATTGTTCTGATAACCATTCCATTTGCGTTCTGGGGCGTAGAATCCTATCTCGGATCCGGAGGCCAACAATTTGCTGCGATCGTCGATGGCGAAGAAATTCCGATGTTTCAGTTTGACGATGCCTACTCGAACCAGCTCGCCAGGTTGAACCAGCAGTTTGGGAGCAATCTTCCTCTCAGCAACGAGCAAATCAAAACGCTGGTGCTTGACCAGCTGGTCAATGCAGTCGTGCTTGAAAAAGGCAGTTACGCGTCGGGATACAGGATTTCAGACAGCAATCTGAAGCGAAGCCTTGAGAGGATTTTTACTCGCGACGGTAGCTTCGACAGAGACTTCTTCGAAAACGTTGTTGCTGCGAACGATCTGACAATCAGTCAGTACGAAACCAGGCTAAGGAACGAATTGCGCGTGGTACAGAAGCAGAACGCAATAACATCCTCCGCCATTCTGACCGCGTCGGAGGCAAAGCGGCTCGCCGCAATCGACCAGCAGGAACGCGAAATTCGGTGGATGCTTTTCGATGTCGATGCGCAATCAGACGACGTTGCGATTACCGAACAGGAAATAGAAGATTTCTACAACGCAAACACCATGCGATTCATGACACCCGAGAAGGTCATGGTTGAGTACGTTGAAGTCACCGCTGATGATATCTCTGACAGTGTGACTGTTGATGAAGGGCAGCTCGAGGAGATGTATGCTGATTATGAGCGTGCGGTGCGCAAGAGGGAAGAACGCAAGGCGCGTCACATACTGCTGCAGACTGGATCCACTGAAGACAAGAGCGAAGCTGCGGTGATGGAGCGCATGCAGGAGCTAAAACAGCGACTGGATGGTGGCGCGTCCTTTGAAACGCTTGCGCAAGAATTTTCAGAGGATCCAGGATCAGCACAACAAGGCGGTGACCTTGGTTGGGTCGCCCATGGTGATATGGTCAAGCCTTTTGAGGAAACACTGTTCGGGATGCAAAAGGGCGAGATCAGTGATGTTGTCGAAACCCAGTTCGGCTTACATCTGATCAGGTTGGACGATATCAGGGTGCCCGAGCTCGCTTCGTTTGCCGAAAAGCGCGGTGAATTCGAGCAGCAGATCAAACAGGAGGTGATCACCAACATGTTCTACGACATCTCAGAGAACATGGCAGTCTCGGCGTATGAAAACCCCGAGAGTCTCGAGGCTGTCGTTGAGGTGGTCAACAAACAACCCGAAAGAACCGAGTGGTTTACAGTTGATGCCGGCACCGGTATCGCTGAAAACGCCAAATTCCGCAATACGGCCTTCTCAGCAGGAGTCCTGGAAGAGGGCCTCAATAGTGACATCATCGAGATCAGCCCGAACCATGTCGCTGTTTTGCGCCTGCTGGACCATGAGCAAGCGAGCAAAAAGCCATTGCAGGAAGTCAGGGTGCAAATCGAAGAAGCCCTCCGCGAAAGGGCCGCACGCAGTATTGCGATGACGGCGGCGGAGCAGGCGAAAAGCCAGATACTCGCAGGCACACCAGCCGAGGACGTGCTCGCTGATGGTCAGCGCATAGAGGGCCAGATCACAATCAAGCGCACCGACACCAACAAAGCCGACCCGATGATCATCGACGCTGCGTTCCAGATGCCGCACCCCCAGAAAGACAGGCCGAGTGTGCAAGTGGTAAACACCTTGTCTGGTGATGTTGCGGTGGTATTGTTGGATAAGGTCGATGTGCCTGATGAATTGGACGATGCGCAAATTGCGACTGTAAAAAGCCAGCGCCAGAGCGAGGTGGCTGATTCTGAGTTCGATTTCGTAATCGATACGATAAAAGGCGCAGCGGAAATCGAGCGCAATAACGACTTGCTGCAGTGAGCATTAAATCACCGGCGGCACAGCGATGCGCCACAGGAGCTCTGAATTCGTCAGAGCTTCCTGAGGGGCTCAATAGAAATCTGTGATCGACATAAACTAACCGTGATGGGCAACCGACGATCAGGTATGGGTAAAAGTGTTCAAGCTGGTCTGTTGGTATTTTCGTAAAGTCCGGAAATGAGAAATCTTCGTCTTGCGCTGCACTGGCAGATTCTGATTGCCTTGGTACTGGCGGTACTTGTAGGCGCGCTTACCGACACCACAACCACGCTGTTCGGTGTCTCCCTGCATGCTATCCTGGCCTTTATCGGCACATTATTTCTGAATGCCTTGAAGATGTTGATCGTGCCATTGATCATGTCTTCTATTATTGCCGGCATGATGGAAATACATCCGGACACGCTCGGTCGTCTTGGCTACAAAACGCTGATTTATTATGCGGCCAGTAGCCTGGTCGCTATTTTGCTAGGCCTGCTCGTTGTGAACATCGTACAACCCGGTGTTATCGATGGCGAGCCTGTTCGCGAGATGGTTGGGCTCGCTGCGGATACTGATGCCGTGGTTGAGCGCGTCGAAGGCAAGGGTACCGGTGATCTTGCCGGTGTCTTTATTCGGATGGTTCCGGCAAATATCGTCTCGGCCGCAGCAGAGGGGCAGATGCTGGGGCTGATTTTCTTCAGCTTGCTGTTTGGGTTCTTCGTTTCCCGACTCAGCGGCCAGTCCGGACAGACCATGAAAAATTTCTGGGGTGGTCTTCTCAATGTGATGATGCAGATGACCGAGTGGGTGATGTTGTTCGCGCCACTGGGTGTGTTCGCTTTGGTGGCCAAGGTGCTGATGGCGGCCGGGTTCGAGGCTTTCCGGCCACTGGCTGTTTTTTTTGTTTCCGTGTTGATAGCGTTGGCGTTGCATTTGCTTGTTGTGCTGCCCGTCGTGCTGAGATTCCTGGCGAGAGTGAAAGTGGCGGCGCACTTTAGAGCGATGATGCCGGCACTGCTTACCGCATTCTCCACCAGTTCCTCATCGGCCACCCTGCCGGTGACCATAGACTGTGTCGAAAACCGTGCCGGGGTCAGTAATCGCGTGAGTGGTTTTACGCTGCCGCTGGGCGCCACCGTCAACATGGATGGCACGGCGCTGTATGAATGCGTCGCAGCGATGTTCATCGCTCAGGCGTACGGAATCTCGCTGGATCTAACGACACAGTTCACGATCGTGCTGATCGCGTTACTGACCTCCATCGGTGTCGCTGGAATTCCGTCAGCGAGCCTGGTCGCTATAACTATCATTTTGGCCGCAATTGGCTTGCCTGCAGAGGCTATTGGTCTGATCCTGGTCGTGGACAGGGTGCTGGATATGGCCAGGACAGCGGTCAACGTTTTCAGCGACTCGGTCGCGGCTGTGACGATAGCCCGTCTGGAAGGCGAGGAGACATCATTGCCAAGGAGTTCGCTCCGATAAAATCGAGCAAATAAGACTGTTTGCGCAACGCCCGTTTACGGAGACGAAAATTGACCCGCCTGTCGAGCAGATTGCAGCACAAAAGCGCTTGTTCGCTACGGCTGCCGGCTCCGTCGTCAGTGTTCTTTGGTATTCCCCATTAGTCCGGCGGTATGGTAGCCGGCATCAACGTAAACCACTTCACCCGTGATACCGCTGGCCAGATCCGAGCACAGAAAGGCTGCGGTATTGCCGACCTCTTCGATGGTCACATTGCGGTGCAGGGGGGCGCTCTGTTCGACGTGCTCGAGTATCTTGTTGAAGCCTGATATGCCTTTCGCGGCCAGGGTTTTGATCGGGCCTGCCGATATCGCGTTGACGCGTATGCCTTCCGGTCCGAGAGAATGCGCCAGATAGCGAACGTTGGCCTCCAGACTGGCTTTTGCCAGACCCATCACGTTGTAGCCAGGGAAGGCGCGGACAGCCCCCAGGTAGCTCAGTGTCAGTATCGCCGCGTCATCGCGGTCCTGCATCATATGACGACCCGCTTTGGCAATGGCTGCGAGCGAGTACGAACTGATATCGTGAGCCTGGTTGAAACCCTCGCGTGTCAAATTATCCAGGTAGTCACCTTCAAGCATTTCCTTCGGGGCGAACGCAACTGAATGAATGATCACGTCGACGGATTCCCAGAAGTCATCTAGGTGTTCGAACACGGCTTCGATTTGTTCATCATTCTCTACGTCGCAGGGTAGCACTATGTCTGAATCACATTCACCAGCTAATTTCTCAACGCGTTCGCGCAAGCGCTCGCCCATGTAGGTAAATGCCAGGTCGGCGCCCTCGCGATGCATGGCTTTGGCGATGCCCCAGGCGATTGATCGATTGCTCGCCACGCCGAAGATCAGCGCCCGCTTGCCGCTCATGAAGCCCATATTCGATACTCCCCGATAACAAAAAGCTGTAGAATTGTGTGGGCTAATGTTAGGCGGATTTTACAGCGAAAAGCAACACCAAAATCATGCGGTACTGGCTGCGCATTCTAAAAAAGCTGACTGTTTTCAGTATGCTGCTATTGCTTCGGGTGGCCGAGGCTTCGGCAGTTCCCGCGATGGGCATGGGTTATGAGCCGAAATACCCGGCCGATTACAAGCATTTCGATTATGTATCGCCTGATGCTGTCAAAGGCGGTGGGATTGATCTTTACGGCCTCGGAACATTCGATAGCCTGAACCCGTACCTGCTCAAAGGTTTGTCGGCCGAGGGGCTGGGGACGCTGGTGTTCGAGAGTCTGCTGGAAAAGAGTCTCGACGAACCGTTCAGCATGTACGGGCTTATCGCTGAAGACTTCTATCTGGCAGAGGATGAGCTCTCGGTCACTTTTCACATCAATCCGGCTGCACGCTTCTCCAACGGCGTGCAGGTCACTGCCGAAGATGTGAAGTTTTCTTTCGACACCTTGATGAGCAAGGCTGCGCACCCGCAGTACCGGGTTTATTTCGGGGATGTTGAATCTGCCGAGGTCATTGATGAGCTCACAGTGCGCTTTCATTTCAGGAACAGAAACCGCGAACTGCATATGATCGTTGGCGAGATTCCGATCTTCTCTAGGGAGTGGCTGGGATCTGAGCCGTTTGACGAGGTGGATGATGTGCCGCCGATCGCCTCGGGACCTTACGTGGTGGATGCTTACGAACGTGGCCGTTTCATCCGCTATCGTAGAAATCCTGACTACTGGGCAAGAAACCTGCCGGTGCGCAGGGGCATGTATAATTTCGATACCGTTACCTACAAGTATTACAAGGACTCAACGATTGCACTTGAAGCCTTCAAGGCTGGCGAGTTCGACTTTTTCTCTGAGAATTATTCGAAACGCTGGGCTCGATCACATGTTGGGCCCAAGTATGCATCAGGCGAAATATTAAAAGCGGAACTTTCGCATAGTAATAATGCTGGCATGCAAGGTTTCGCCATTAATACGCGCCGCGACAAGTTCAAGGATGTGCGTGTGCGTCGGGCGCTGACGCTGGCATTTGACTTCGAATGGGCGAACAGGCAGCTTTTCTATCAACAATACGAGCGCTGTTACAGCTACTTCAGCAACAGTCAACTGGCTTCTGCTGGATTGCCGCGAGGAGATGAGTTGGCATTACTGAATGAGTACCGCGACCAATTGCCGACTTCCGTGTTTGAGCGGGAGTGGCGGCCGCCGACAACCCGTGGAGAAACGACTCTGCGCGATAACCTCGCCCAGGCGCGTGACTTGCTTGCAGAAGCTGGCTGGACTGTGCAAGATGGCGCGCTCAAGAACGAGCAGGGCGAGGCTTTTGTGATCAACGTGCTGCTGGTTCAAAAAGGATTTGGCCGAATCTTGGCGGCGTATGCCCATCAGCTGAAAAAGCTGGGCATCGAAATGAACTACCGTACCGTCGATGATTCCTTGTACAAACGTCGACTGGATCAGTTTGAGTTTGATATGGTTGTCACCAGCTTTCCGCAATCGGTATCACCGGGAAACGAGCTGATGAACTTATTCCATTCTCAAGCCGCTGAAATGAATGGATCGCGGAATCTGCCCGGCATAGCAGATCCTGTTGTCGATGATTTGATCACAAAAATCCTCAATGCTTACGACAGGCAACAGTTGGTCGCTGCTGCGCACGCTCTCGACCGTGTTTTGTTGCACGGCGAGTATCTGGTGCCGAACTGGTACATCGACAAGCACCGCATTGCCTATCGCGATAAGTTCAACATGCCCGAGGTCTTGCCGCTCTACTATGAGCCGGTGTCATGGCTACTCAAGACCTGGTCAGCCAAAGGGACTGACGACTGAATGCTTGCCTACATTTTTAAACGTCTGTTATTGATGATCCCGACGCTGTTCGGTGTAATGCTGATCACGTTCGTGGTCACGCAGTTCGTACCCGGCGGGCCCGTTGAGCAACTGGTCAGTCAGATCGAGGGCCGATCGGAAGAAGGCGAAGCCAGCGCGGGTACGCAGGGGCTCTATCGTGGCGCACAAGGTCTTGATCCTGAGCACATCGAGGAAATAAGGGCGTTGTACGGGTTTGATGAGCCCGTCCATGAGCGGTTCTTTACGATGATCAAGAACTACCTGAGTTTCGACTTTGGCGAAAGCTATTTCTACAATCGGTCGGTGATCGATTTGATCATCGAAAAGCTGCCCGTATCGATTAGTCTTGGTATGTGGACTTTCTTTATTACGTATTTAACCTGTATACCACTGGGAATTGCCAAGGCGGTTAGAGACGGTAGCGCATTCGACGTGACGACCAGCACCCTGATACTGATCGGCTATGCGATACCGGGTTTTGTGCTTGGCGTCGCTCTGCTGGTGTTGTTCGGCGGCGGCAGTTTCTGGGACATATTTCCACTGCGTGGCTTGGTCTCGGATAATTGGCACACATTACCCTGGTACGGAAAGATTCTCGATTACCTCTGGCATATGGTACTGCCCATTATCGCATCCGTGATTGGCAGCTTTGCGATAATGACAATGCTGACCAAGAACAGCTTTATCGAGGAAATTCGCAAACAGTATGTCCTCACTGCCAGGGCCAAGGGCGTGAGCGAGAACAAAATTCTTTATCGGCATGTTTTTAGAAACGCGATTATCCCTCTGGTCACCGGTTTCCCCGGGGCATTTATTGGCGCCTTCTTCACTGGCAGTCTACTGATCGAGACCATTTTTTCTCTCGATGGGCTCGGCTTGCTTTCCTACGAATCGGTACTCAAGCGCGACTATCCAGTCGTACTCGGCACGCTCTATCTGTTCACGCTGCTCGGACTGATTGCCAAGCTGATAGCTGACATCAGCTATGTGCTGATCGATCCGCGCATTCATTTCGAAGCAGTTGATTGACCGCATGAGCGCCGGATCTGAAAGCGGACATTTGCATATATCTCCCGGCCGACGCGCGTGGTTGCGCTTCAAAGCAAACCGCCGTGGTTTTATCAGTTTGTGGTTATTCAGCATCCTGTTCATCAGCAGTTTGTTTGCCGAAGTTCTGTTCAATGACAAGCCGCTGCTCGTCAACTACCAGGGTGAGCTGTACTTTCCGTTTGCGAAGAGTTATCCGGAAACGGCTTTTGGCGGCGATTTCGAAACTGAAGCCGACTACGCCGACCCGTATGTGCGGGAACTGATAACAGCTGGCGACAACTGGGTGATCGACCCGCCAATCAGGTACGATTTCAACGCGATTAATTTTCAGTCGGAATTACCCTACCCAGCACCGCCCAGTTCGCAGAATTTGCTCGGGACGGATGACAGGGGCAGAGATGTGTTTGCCCGACTTGTTTACGGTTTTCGTCTCTCAGTATTGTTCGCTTTTGCACTGACGGCGATCGGCATTGTCATCGGAATCCTGACAGGTGCCGTCCAAGGCTATTTCTCGGGCCGTCTCGACCTGGTGATGCAACGGATCATCGAGGTTTGGTCGTCGATGCCGGAACTGTATCTGTTGATCATCTTTGCATCGATATTTCAGCCCAGCATCTGGTTGCTGATCATCTTGCTATCGCTATTCGGCTGGATGGGGTTATCCGACTATGTAAGAGCTGAATTCTTGCGTGGCCGCAATCTGGATTATGTGCGTGCTGCGCGCGCGATGGGCCAATCGAACAGGGCCATCATGCGCCACCACTTATTGCCAAACAGCATGACACCGGTTATCACCTTTCTTCCTTTTCGCATCAGTGGCTCGATCATGGCACTGACGAGCCTTGATTTTCTGGGTTTGGGCGTGCCGCCAACAACGCCAAGCCTGGGTGAGCTGTTAGCACAGGGCAAGGAAAACATCGAAGCCTGGTGGCTTTCGTTGGGCACTTTTCTTGTACTTGTTGGCACTTTGATGCTGTTGATCTTCATCGGCGAAGCCTTGCGTGAAGCGCTGGATACACGGAAAAGCTGACATGGCCGCCAAACTCATCCAGGTCGAGAACCTCAAAGTAACGTTTAAAACTCAAGTCGGCGACATCGAAGCCGTGCGCGGTGTCAGCTTTGATATCCACCAATCCGAGAACGTGGCCATCGTGGGTGAGTCAGGTTCAGGTAAGTCGGTGACCGCTTTGTCGTTGTTGAAGTTGCACGATGAGCGACGGGTCGACTATCCGGCTGGTCGCATCATCTACAACAACCAGGATCTGATGATTGCCAGCGAAACCGAAATGAGAGATCTTCGGGGCAAAGACATCTCGATGATTTTTCAGGAGCCGATGACATCATTGAACCCGCTGTATCCAGTTGGCGTACAGATTCAGGAGACGCTCAAGCTGCATAGAAACATGGACAGCCAAGCGGCCCGGGACGTCGCCATCAAGTTACTGGATCGGGTGGGCATCAAGGATCCAAAGCACAAAATCGATTCGTTTCCGCACATGCTGTCAGGCGGTCAACGCCAACGTGTGATGATCGCGATGGCGCTCGCCTGTGATCCGGTGCTGCTGATCGCGGACGAACCCACGACGGCGCTCGATGTGACAGTACAGCAGCAAATCCTGGAGTTATTGAAGGACCTGCAGGCAGAAACGGGCATGTCGGTTCTGTTGATCACACACGATCTTCACCTGGTGCGTCGTTTTGCCGATCGCGTTTGTGTGATGCATCGCGGGCAGATTGTGGAGCAAGCCAGCTCAAAAGAACTGTTTCGAAACCCGCAGAATAAGTACACACGATATCTGCTCGACAGCGAACCAGAGACAAGGATTGCTGAGATCAAGCCAACCGACAAGATCGTGGTTGAGGCAGAGAGCATCCGGGTGTACTTTGCGATTCGAAAGGGCTTTTTCAAGCGCAAGGTCGGCGAAGTCAGGGCTGTTGACCAGATCGACATCGTGCTCAGGCAAGGCGAGACACTCGGCATCGTTGGTGAGTCCGGTTCCGGTAAGACGACCTTGGGCATGGCCCTGTTACGCATGGTGGAGTCGAGTGGGCGTATTCGATTTCATGATCACGAAATTTCAACCTACCCTGAAAGGCAGATGCGCCCATTGCGACGATTCTTCCAGATCGTGTTCCAGGATCCGTTTTCGTCGTTGTCGCCGAGAATGACCGTCGAGCAGATCGTGGCCGAGGGCTTGAAGCTGCATTTTCCTGATCTGAGCAAAACACAACGGCGTCAGCGTATCGTCAAAACCCTCGCTGAAGTTGGTCTGGATGAGGACGCGCTGTGGCGCTATCCACATGAGTTTTCTGGCGGCCAGCGTCAGCGTATCGCTGTCGCCAGGACAGTGATATTGGAACCCGAAGTTATCCTGTTAGACGAGCCTACCAGCGCGCTCGATGTCTCGGTTCAGAAGCAGGTGTTGAGCCTGCTGTCTGACTTGCAGGTGAGCCATAAGCTCAGTTACCTTTTCATCAGTCACGACCTGCGTGTCGTACGCGCGATGTCGCATCGGGTGATCGTAATGCGCGATGGCAAGGTCGTGGAATCGGGTTCCGTAGAACAGGTCTTCGACCATCCCCAACAACAGTACACTCGCCAGCTCGCTCAAGCATCGCTTCACAATGAGTGGCTCATAACTAATTGATCAATAATGAATTTTGAGTGGTCAACGGATCCCTAAAAGAATTTGCCGGTCGGAGACTGAACTTTTTGTCGATAATACTTGACCAATTTACTAGGTATTTGTACACTAATCCTTAGCAAATTACTCAGGAATTATGAGGTGAGTTCATGAGACTATCGACAAAAGGGCGTTACAGCGTCACAGCAATGCTTGACCTGGCAATCCATGACAAAGCAGGCCCAGTCACATTGGCAGACATTTCGCAATGTCAGGGCATATCGCTCTCTTACTTGGAGCAGCTATTCGCCAAGCTGCGGAAAAATGGGCTTGTAAAAGGTGTGCGCGGGCCGGGAGGCGGCTACCGGCTCGCACGTCCCGCAAGCGAGATCAGCATCGGTGAAATTATCAGTGCGGTCGACGAGAGTGTCGACGTCACCCGCTGCGGTGGCAAGGCCGACTGCGATAACGGCCATGCCTGCCTGACTCACGAGCTATGGACAGAGTTGAGCAACAGGTTGTATGATTTTCTTGATAACATCACTTTGTCGCAGTTTGTTGACCGTCCGGGCATACCTGAGCTGTCATTGCAGCGCGACAAGATGAATGGTCGGTTTATTTTGGCCAGACGCCAGGCTGAAGCGATCTCGCAGGGCATGGTCTAGAGGTCGAATCGTATGGCTTACAGCGATAAAGTTCTCGATCACTACGAGAACCCACGCAACGTCGGCTCGTTCAACAAGGATGAAAACAATGTTGGCACCGGCATGGTTGGTGCGCCGGCCTGCGGTGATGTGATGAGGCTGCAAATCAAAGTCAACGATGCCGGAATCATCGAAGATGCGGTGTTCAAGACTTACGGTTGCGGAAGCGCTATTGCATCCAGCTCGCTGTTGACCGAATGGGTCAAGGGCAAGACGCTGAATGAGGCCAGTGCGATTAAGAACACGGAGATCGCCGAAGAGCTTGCGTTACCGCCCGTCAAGATCCATTGTTCTGTGCTGGCTGAGGATGCGATAAATGCCGCGATAGAAGACTACAAAGGTAAGCACGGCTGAAACGATCGATCGATTTCAGATAAGAGCCCGCGCCGCGGGCTTTTTTGTGCCGGCGCATTCAGTCTGCGATCAGCAACCGTTATAATAAGGTGCTACGACTAGAACCAAACCGAGGAGATCACGTGCTCGAGGCTTACCGCAATGACGTCGATGAGAGAGCTGCAGAGGGCTTACCGCCTCTTCCCTTGAGCGCGCAGCAGGTTGCCGATCTGATCGAGCTGATCAAGCAGCCACCAGCCGGACAGGCTGAGATTCTAATCGATCTTTTGATAAACCGGGTCCCGCCCGGCGTTGATCAAGCCGCCTATATAAAGGCCGCATTTCTTGCCGATGTCGCCAAGGCGAATGTGCATAGTGAACTGATCGATCGCAAGCGCGCAACAGAACTGCTGGGCACGATGCTCGGTGGCTACAATATTCAACCATTGATCGAATTGCTCGACGACGATGTCACAGCCGATTCCGCGGCTGCGGCCTTGTCCCATACGCGACTCATTTATGATGCTTTCCACGATGTCTCGGAAAAAGCGGGCAGTAATGACTATGCGATGCGAGTGCTGCGCTCCTGGGCCGAAGCTGAATGGTTTACATCTTTGCCTGCACTGAGTGATGAAATTAGTGTAACCGTTTTCAAAGTGCCGGGTGAGACCAACACGGATGATTTATCCCCAGCGACCGAGGCCTGGAGCAGGCCTGACATACCCTTACACGCCAAATCCATGTTGGTTAACAGGATCGAAAGGCCGCTAGACGTTCTGCAGGAACTCAAGCAAAAGGGTTACCCCTTGGCCTATGTCGGCGATGTGGTCGGGACCGGTTCATCGCGCAAGTCAGCGATCAACTCGGTGCTCTGGCATATGGGAAATGACATACCCTACGTGCCTAACAAACGCGAAGGCGGTGTGGTGCTCGGCGGCAAGATTGCTCCGATCTTTTTTAACACTGCTGAGGACTCGGGCGCTCTTCCGATCGAGTGCGATGTTAATGCGATGGAAATGGGCGACGTCATCCGCATTCGTCCCTTTGATGGTGTCATTCTGAATGAGCAGGGCAAGGAGCTGTGCAGCTTCGATCTGCGACCAACAACGCTTCCGGATGAGGTGCGTGCCAAGGGCCGCATACCGCTGATCATCGGCCGCGGTCTCACCGACAAAGCGCGCGAATTTCTGGGCGAGGCGCCATCCTCGGTTTTTCTCAGGCCGGCTGAGGTCGCAGAGACCGGCAAGGGCTACACACTCGCACAAAAGATGGTCGGCCGTGCCTGTGGTGTCGACGGTGTCAGGCCCGGGGCCTATTGTGAACCCAAAATGACAACCGTGGGTTCCCAGGACACTACTGGTGCAATGACGCGAGACGAACTGAAAGAACTCGCCTGTCTGGGCTTTTCAGCAGATCTGGTGATGCAAAGCTTTTGTCATACTGCGGCATATCCAAAACCGGTCGACGTAAAACTTCAGCACGAACTGCCGGATTTCATGCAGACTCGCGGTGGCGTGGCATTGCGCCCTGGCGATGGCATTATTCATTCCTGGCTTAACCGCATGATATTGCCTGATACGGTCGGGACCGGCGGTGACTCGCATACCCGCTTCCCTATCGGCATTAGCTTTCCGGCAGGCTCCGGCCTGGTCGCCTTCGCGTCCGCTTTGGGGGTCATGCCGCTGGATATGCCTGAGTCGGTCCTCGTGCGTTTCAAGGGGCAGATGCAACCGGGCGTAACACTGCGCGATCTGGTTAATGCGATCCCCTATGCGGCAATTCAGAAGGGCCTGCTGACCATCGAGAAGAAAGGCAAGAAGAACGTCTTCAATGGCCGAGTGTTGGAAATCGAAGGCCTGCCGGATCTGAAGGTCGAGCAGGCGTTTGAGCTTTCGGATGCTTCGGCAGAGCGCTCCGCGAACGGTTGTACAATACGTTTGAACGAGGAACCAATCTTCGAATTCCTGAATTCGAATATTACCTTGCTAAAATGGATGATTGCCAACGGTTATGAAGACAAGCGCACTTTGCGTCGCCGCATCGATGCGATGGAATCATGGCTGCAGAATCCGCGGCTGCTGGCTGCAGATGCCGATGCCGAATATGCTGAGGTTCTCGAAATTGAGCTCGATCAGATCAAGGAGCCGCTGCTGGCGTGTCCGAATGACCCGGATGACATCAAACCCTTGTCTGCAGTCGCCGGCGACAAAGTGGACGAAGTTTTTATTGGCTCCTGTATGACCAACATAGGCCATTATCGAGCAGCCAGCAAAGTGCTGGAGGGTGTCACGAGCTTGCCGACACGACTGTGGGTTGTGCCGCCGACCAAAATGGATGCGCACCAGTTGATGGAGGAGGGCCATTACAGTGTTTTTGGCAAGGCCGGGGCTCGCACTGAAATGCCGGGTTGCTCCTTGTGTATGGGTAATCAGGCGCGCGTTGCGGATAATTCGACTGTGTTATCGACGTCGACCCGAAATTTTCCCAATCGTATGGGAAATGGCGCCAATGTCTATCTTGCTTCAGCCGAACTGTGTGCCGTGACAGCCACGCTCGGGTACATCCCGACGATGGATGAATATATGCGGCACATGCAATCATTCGATGCGGCATCGGCCGATATTTACCGCTATCTAAACTTTGACCAGATTCCCGATTACTCAGAAATCGCTGAAGCCGTGACAGTCGAACTTGCTTAGCCCCGCTGGCCCGCATGAAAGTCCTGGTTTTTATCGCTCTGGGAGGTGCAGTGGGGGCGATCCTCCGATACGGTGCTTCGATCGGTATTTACTCATTGTTTGGTCGGGGCTTCCCCTATGGGACCTTGTTCGTTAATGTCTTCGGGTCCCTGCTGATGGGCGTACTGACGGTGATGTTGCTGGAGCGCCTCGACATCGGGGCGGAGTGGCGAGCGGCTGTACTTGTCGGGCTTCTCGGATCTTTCACAACCTTCTCAACGTTCTCGATCGAAACACTCTATTTGCTCGAACAGGGTGAGTCAATGCGAGCTGTAGTCAATATGGTTTTGAGTGTATTGCTTTGTCTGGTGGCCGTCTGGTTCGGTGTCTTACTGGGGCGTCAGCTATGAAAGTAACTGTCGCGCGCATCTATGTCACCGAGGGCAGGCACATTCACGAGAAGGTCTTCCAGCAACTCCACGACGATCACAAAGTCATGGGCGTCACGGTGTATCGGGGTGTTACCGGATTTGGCAAGTCTGGCGAAACGCATGCATCCGCGTTGCTCGATCTGTCGTTTGATTTGCCGGTCGTCGTCGAGTTCTTCGACACCGCCGAGAATGTAAAAGCGGCACTGGGCGCGATCGGGGACCTCATTGCACCGGGGCATGTGTTAACATTCCCGGCTGATTTTTCCTGAGTAGTGCGACAATATGCTCGATCCAAAACTAATTCGCAGCGATATCGCAACCGTGGCGGCACAACTGGAGCGACGCGGCTACAAACTTGATGTATCCGCGATCGAGGAGTTGGAAGCCAGACGCAAGGAAACTCAGGTTCGCTCGGAACAGCTGCAGAGAGAACGCAATGAGAAGTCAAAATCGATAGGCAAAGCCAAAGCCGCGGGTAAGGATATACAGCCGCTGCTGGATGAAGTCGCCGGCTTGGGCGCCTCGCTGGATAAAGCGAAGAGCGAGCTGGGTGACATCCAGCAACAGCTCGATAGTGTGTTGATGGGCGTGCCCAACCTTCCCGATGAGTCGGTTCCAGAAGGTGATGACGAATCGGATAATCTGGAGATCCGTCGCTGGGGTGAGCCGCCCGTTTTTCACTTCGACACAAGAGATCATGTCGATATCGGTGCCAGTCTGGCCCAGCTCGATTTTGAAACAGCCAGCAAACTCACCGGTGCGCGTTATGTCGTGATGCGCGGCGCTCTAGCCAAGCTGCACCGTGCGCTGATTCAGTTCATGCTCGACCTCCACACGAACGAACACGGTTATACCGAGGTATATGTGCCTTATATCGTGAACAGTGACAGTTTGCGCGGGACCGGGCAGTTGCCCAAGTTCGAGGAAGATCTGTTCTGCGTAGACAGGGATGCCGGTCACTATCTGATACCAACCGCTGAAGTTCCGGTGACCAATCTGGCGCGCAATGAGATAATCGATGCTGCAGACCTGCCACTTAAGTGGGCCAGCCACACGCCCTGCTTCCGATCAGAAGCGGGGACCCACGGGAAGGATACACGTGGAATGATTCGACAGCACCAGTTCGAG
The DNA here is from genome assembly GCA_029287815.1 of Gammaproteobacteria bacterium. Classification (GTDB taxonomy): domain Bacteria; phylum Pseudomonadota; class Gammaproteobacteria; order SZUA-229; family SZUA-229; genus JABDQW01. Next base: position 780 of record JARFQK010000293.1, on the reverse strand, counting down.
AAGGTGGAGCTGGTGCAGCTGGTCAGACCCGAGCAGGCTTGGAGCGCACTGGAGGAGTTGACCTCGCATGCTGAAGCTGTGTTGCGGAAACTGGGCTTGTCTTACCGTGTCGTCACGCTGTGCGGCGGCGATCTCGGTTTCTCTGCGGCCAAGACCTATGATCTCGAAGTATGGCTGCCAGGCCAGCAGGCTTATCGTGAAATTTCCTCGTGCAGCTGTTTCACCGATTTTCAAGCCAGAAGGATGCTCGCGCGCTGGCGCAATCCAGACACAGGCAAGCCAGAGCTTTTGAATACGATCAACGGTTCCGGCCTCGCCGTCGGGCGCACCCTTGTTGCGGTTCTCGAGAACTATCAGCAGCCCGATGGGAGCGTGGCCGTGCCCGAGATTCTGCAGCCTTACATGGATGGTTTGAAGAAACTGCAAGCGACTGATTAACCGCAAAGACGCCAAGGACGCAAAGGCATTTCGGGTTTTCTGTGCAATGAAAATTGTTCCTGAGGTACTGAGGCAGGAATCTGCTATGCTATGGCGGTTCTTCGATCAAAGGCTAATTCACGTTGCGGCGATGGTCTTTTGCGTTGTCAAGATGTGTTCTTTCGGCAAGGCAATCTTGGTCTATCGCAAGCCAATCTAACAAATACTTTGCGTCCTTGGCGTCTTTGCGGTGAATCAACTTCCAACAAAACTCTACAGTGCCGATGCGGTTGCGCGTCTTGATCGTATTGCTATCAATGACTACGGCATCCCTGGATATACGTTGATGCGCCGAGCGGGGCG
>JARFQK010000177.1 GCA_029287815.1 Gammaproteobacteria bacterium | reverse complement strand
ATTGACATTCCGGTCACCGGGCTCGATTTCATCGTGCCCGCCGTCGATCAGCCTGAATACGCTATCATAGAAGCTAATGAGCGTCCTGGGCTGGCAAATCACGAACCTCAGCCCACGGCGGAAAGATTCATCGACCTGCTGTTTCCACAAACGGCGGTCCCGGCTGACGATTAAGGAAGGAGCATGCAGAAACTGCCGATAGATCAGACCTATGTACTGAAAACCCTGGTCAGACTGCTGCGCATACCGAGCCCTAGCGGCTATACCGACCGTATCGTCCACTTCATGTGCCACCAGCTCGAGAAGCTTGGGGTGGACTTCGAGCTCACCCGGCGTGGTGCGATTCGCGCGAACCTGACTGGGAAGCACAGCAGCCCTGACCGTGCAGTCGTCGCCCATCTCGACACGCTGGGCGTGATGGTTAAGGCGCTGAAAAACAACGGCCGTCTCGAGGTCGTGCCGATTGGTCACTGGAACGCGCGTTTTGCCGAGGGTGCACGCGTAACGCTGTTCGCCGATCTTGGAACCTTTCGCGGCACCCTGCTGCCGCTGAAGGCATCGGGTCACACATTTGCCGCCGAAGTCGATAAGCAGCCGTCGAGCTGGGACAACATCGAGATGCGTATCGACGAAAAGTGCCACAGCCTGAAGGACTTGCTGCGCCTTGGCATCCACGTTGGCGACTACATTGCGGTCGACCCGCAACCGGACATTATGGAGAACGGCTTCATCGTTTCGCGCCACCTCGACGACAAGGCGGGTGTCGCTGTACTGCTCGGCGCCGTCAAGGCGATTCTCGACGCCGACGTCGAGCTGCCGTTGGACTGCCACCCGCTGTTCACGATTTCCGAGGAAGTCGGTTCCGGTGCATCAGCAATTCTTCATGGCGACATTGCTGAGATGCTGACACTGGATAATGGCACCACCGCACCGGGGCAGAATTCTCAGGAATACGGCGTGACGATATGCATGGCCGACATGAGCGGCCCGTTCGACTACCACCTGACGCACCGCCTGTTGCAGATCTGCCAGGAATTCGAAATACCGCATCAGCGTGACGTATTTCGATTCTACCGCTCCGACAGCGCCGCCGCAGTGGAAGCCGGCAATGACCTGCGCACGGCGCTGGCCACGTTCGGTGTCGATGCATCCCACGGCTGGGAGCGTATCCACTGGAATGCACTGGAATCCCTGGCTCAGCTCGTCGCGCTGTACATGCAGTCACCGCCGCTGTACGAGCGCGATCGCGACGCAGTTAGCCCATTACCGGGCTTCTCGACGATGCCGGGCTAGACTGGTTGCCGTAACCTGGCAATCTGGTGAGACATCTTTAGATCGGAACAGCGCTTGCTTTGTCTTGCTCTTTTTTTACCCGGTTATCTATCCAGATAACTGCAGAGCTGAGCTCTGTAAAGAACACGATGGGCGCGCCATCGATGATATCGTTTTCGATTTCGGCGTTGATTTTTGTCGCAAGATTTTTGCCGACAACGGCTCCGGCAACGACACACTCATCGGAGAAGAATTGTTTCGCCGCAAGCGGATTGATCGAATAGCGGTTTTCGCGATTCGCGATTAGACCGAACGGTTTCCCCTCGTAAAAATTCTGCAGAATCGCGTTGATTTCCTGTACTTCCGCGAAATCGATATTGACGCCCTCGCTGGTCGTTACAATCGCATGAGTTTCATGTAGTTCCAAACGGCAGTAAGGGAGATAATGTTCCTGGACCATAAAATCAATATGTTTGCGGCGTCGTCTTTAATGTCAATGCCATCCAAGCCTACAAAGCCAGCCTTTTGATGAAAGTATTTCTTAACCTTATCCGAAATGATATTCATTATCAAATGAAATTTTCACCGCTCGGGCCGCAACAATGAACGCCCCGCCTCAAGCGGAGCTTATTGTGAAATTCGTTAGACTATGGCGCCAGCTGGATACAAGTTGCAACCGACAACAGAGTGTTAGCGTTGTAACCCGTGTTCCTGGCGTTCACGAAAGCATATTCTTGGCCTTGACGCGCTGGATCAGTGTCAGTTGACATATCGATAATTTTGAAAGTCGACCCGTTCAGAATGCCGGCGCTCGTCGCTATGTATCCGGACGGGCAATAGGCACGCGCAGCTCTCACAGCATTTGCTGGCACGCTCACACCAGGGTTGTAGGTTCGTACACTTCGCAGCTGACCGCTCGTCGCCCCGCCAAAAGAACCGCACACGACCGAGCCATCAGCGAGGACCTCCACCATCGCTTCACCATTGGGACAAATTCCATTGATCAGATTTTGTTTGAGCGCGAGGTTTTGATTAATGATATCGATCTCATCCTGTAGCGCAGTGATTAGATTCAAGTTATTGTCTATCTGCTCTTGAAGACCGGTTTCCAGCGAAATCAGATCGGTCTGCACCAGGACTATTGCGCCTTGCAATGCCGCAATCATTGCCGAATTTTCCGCAAACTGCGCTTGCAGCGAAGCTATATCGCCAATATTTGCCTCAATCAGAGCCTGAAGCTCAACATTACGCTGTTGAATCGCGGTAATCTCGGCCTCGATTGATGCTATATCTGTCAGGTTTTGCTGAACGAGCGTCCGAAGCGCCTCATTCTGACTAACCAATTTGTCAATGGCCTCCTGGTTCGCGTCGACACGTTCCTCTACGGTATCGACCTTGGCGACCAGAAGATCGATCTGATCCTGCAAGGAAGTGACCGCACCTTGCACTTCCACAAGCGCACCTTGGATAGCAACGAACGGTTTGCCATGATGCATGCCATGATGTTTGCCACGATGGCCACCAGCATGGACGCTTGTTATACCGATTGATGATGACAGCGCTAATACTAAAACACTTCGCAGTAGGTTTTTCATGGGTAGATACCGTAATCTGATTGTGATTCAAGAAAAGATGTGTTGCTCTCACGCTCGCTCTGCAAGGTGACTGCAACATTGATGAACCAGGTTCGCTGGCTTTTCTGCATTTTTGACGCTTAGGAGGAGTAACCGCGACGCCGCGAGGACAGATGAGTCCCGTTTCTTCCCTCTATTGTTTACTCACACGTTGCTTCGAATGCCAGCTCTTTTACTCTGCGAAATGTAAATTCTTGTAGGGAGAGTTGCCCGGATTTCACATCACGATTACGGGAACAGGCGCAGCGGGTGGAACGTCGGGCTCATCCGATGGCGAGCGAGGCTTGCGCGTACCAGTCAAAAAGGGGCGTCGATGAGTTGCGTTGGCCCCGACCCGATAGGGTATTGGTAAAGATAGGTTCTAACTGGCTCGGTAACAGTGCTCGGCCTCTCGTTAACGCATTGTGTCACCTCCGCTTGCTACTTGCCGGTCCGCTTTCTGATTTACCGATACGCGATTGATAGACTGAGTATCCGTCAACAATGAAAGACTTGACATGGTAATCGGACACGCAAGCGACACAGCAATCTCTTGAGCAGTGCGTGGGTGCCTACAGATTTCTACGTCGCTGCCACTCCTCGCGATAGCGGTGCGTTCTTTCCAAATATGACGCACCTGTGTTCACTATCTAGTACTTTCATGGTGCACGCGCGTCAGATCGATGAAAAATGAAAGACCTGACACATCTATTGTTCGCTATTTTTAAGAGACCGCGTTGCGTCAAGAAAGAGACGGTCGGGCTGGGACGACACGCCTCGCATCAGCGAGGCTCCTTACTTCTCAGTTCGACCCATATCGGAGTGTCGAAATTCTTGGTAGACGTCGATTGATTGCATGCTTGCACATAGGGTAATAGCCGAGCTGAAATACGGCCCAATAAGCCGTTGACAAAGCCCGGGCCGGGAGCAGGCCTGAAACCGGGTAATGCCGTCAGTCTTTTGGCTGACAGCTCTTGCTCTCAGGACAGCCTGTGCAACCTGTGATCTGGCTGCCTTTGCTGCGACGCCGTGATACCAATCGCACCGTCACTACAACAATAACCAGCACGACGATACCAATTGCAGCCAGCTGTTGTAACTCCTTACCCATGGCGTTACCCGGCGCTTCCAAGCTGCACAACGAGAAAGGCACCGGCATAACCAAGTGCCGTCATGTATACCCACGCGATAACGGGCCAACGCCAGCTGTCGGTTTCCCGTCCGATGGCGGCCACCGTGGCTACACACTGCAAACAGAAGGCATAGAAAACAAGCAGGCCGATGACCATCGGCAGCGTAAACACTTTGCTGCCATCAGGCCAAGTCGCTGCCGTTATGCGCTTGCGCAGGCCTGCACTCTCTTCGTCGACCTCACCGCCCACTGCATAGATGGTTCCCATCACAGCAATTACCACCTCACGTGCCGGGAACGAAGCCACCACAGCCGAAGATACTTTCCAGTCCCAGCCCAGTGGCCTGAAAATCGGCTCGATGGTCTTGCCGATACGGCCGAGGTAGCTTTGCTCGAGATATGCCGCTGCCTGCTGATTATCGAGGTCATTCAAGCGCTGCGCCAGAACTTCCCCGTCGTACTTGAGCGCGGCGATCTCGCGCTTCATGTCGAATTCATCCTGTATCGACTGCGGGTGCGGAAAATAAACCAGTGCCCAGATAATCACCGCAACACTGAAAATCACCGTACCGGCACGAACCAGGAAAATTCGGGCACGTTCCCATAGTCTGATCAACAACGATTTGAGATTGGGCAATCGATAAGGGGGTAGCTCCATCAGGAATGACGGCGTGGGGCCTCTCAGTGCCGTGCGCTTGAACAACCACGCTGTCGTCACGCCGCCAACGATTCCGAGCAGATAGAGGCCGAATAATACCATCCCCTGCAGGTTGATAATCCCGGCCAGGTAGGTCTGTTGCGGTACGAAAGCTGAAATCAGCAGCGCATACACCGGCAGGCGCGCGGAACAGGTCATGAACGGCGCCGCCAGGATCGTTGCAATGCGGTCACGGCGGTTCGGGATGATGCGGGTTGCCATGATACCCGGCACTGCACAGGCAAAACTCGACAACATAGGGACAAAAGACGTGCCGGAAAGCCCACAGGCGCGCATTACCCGGTCCATCATGAAGGCTGCACGGGCCATGTACCCGGAATCCTCGAGCACAATAATGAATGCGAACAGGATAAGGATCTGCGGCAGAAAGATCACCACGCTGCCCACACCGGCAATGACACCATCGACCAGCAGACTCGTCAGTGCGCCCTCCGGCAAACTTGCGTTGAGACGGTCGCTGAGTGCCCCGGCCACGGCATCGATGCTGTCCATGAGCGGTGTCGCCCATGCAAAAACGGACTGAAAGACGATGGCCATGACCAGTACAAACAGAACGCTGCCCGCTAGCGGGTGGCTCACCACGGCATCAAGGCGTTCTGTCAGGCTTACACCAGTCTTGACAGCGCTTGTTTCGACTTCGTCTGCGAGCGCATTGATCCACGCATATCGCCGGTGCGCTTCACTGGCACCAAGCGGCCTGTCCGGGCTAAGGCGCTCGCGTACGGCCTCCAGCTGTGGGATGATATCTGTCGTGCATGCCCGCTGCAGTCGTTGTTCAGCGTACCCGCCCGCATCGACGAGTGCGCGTTCAACTTCATAATCCTCGACATGATTGCCGGCATCGCGGAGTTCTCTGGCGAGTTCAGCCGACGCCTTTCTGACATCGGGCAGGACATTCAATGATGACAGGTGGGGTTGCTGCAAGGCGTCGACCATTGCACCCTTCACTGCGTCGATGCCCTGCCCTCTTGCCGCATTGACCGGAATCACCCGGACACCCAGCTCCGCTCCGAGCCGCTCGACATCGATATTGATTCCATTCGCCTCAGCCACATCGACCATGTTCAATGCCACCACGGTTGGCAGTCCGGCTTCGATCACCTGGCTAACCAGAAACAGGTTACGCCGCAATGTTGAGGCATCGACGACAACCAGCACCATATCCGGTATTTCAGTATCCTCTACCTGACCATAGAGCACATCCGCAACAATCATCTCGTCAGGTGAATTCGCGGAGAGGGAATAGGTACCAGGCAGATCGACAATGTTCGCGTCGCCACTGGTCAGAGTGACCGTACCAACGTGCTTTTCTACCGTGACGCCTGGGAAATTGGCGATTTTTTGACGCAGGCCGGTAAGCTGGTTGAAGAGCGTGCTTTTGCCGATATTGGGATTACCAATAACCGCGATGACCGGTGTCGGTCCATGCCCATGTTTTTGGGCCTGCGGGCGATCGCCCGAGGCAGCGATGTTCACCGAATATCTCTGAGCTCGATCAGTGAAGCTTCACTCTGTCGTAAGGAAAGTGCATAACCCAGCAATCGGATCTCGATTGGATCTCCTGCCGGGGCACGGCGCAATACTTCCAGAACGGTATCTTCGAGAACCCCGAGTTGCATGATGCGCTGAGTCAGCGGACTGTATTCTTTAAAACCCGATACCACGGCCTTCTGTCCTGTTTTGAGTTCTGCAAGTGTCATACGCGGGATGATAATGTGTAGCCAGGCTTGTTAATAACGTAAATGAAAATGACAGTATGTATCTTCTGAAAAAAGCCTATTGCAAATTACAGCAGTTCGAATCGACTCCAGCCGATCAAAACTTGCGATGAATGATCTGAGAAACGCTGGTACCTCGATAAATCAAGCTAAAGCAAAAATGGGGATGACATTGCCATCGCCCATATCCATTGAGCCTACCGCCTCATCGCGAATCTGCTTGACCTGACTTGCACACTTGCCGCACTGACCAGAACAACCCAGGGTATCGCGCAGCGCGCGCATACTTGTGATGCCATCCTCAACAGCCGCACGAATCTGGCCATCGGTGACTGCTCTACAGATACATACGTACATGTGACCTGACCCTTAAGTTGGAATACATGTTATTTAAGAACAAATGAGAATGATTGTCAAACCCATTCTCGTTATTGACAATATTTATTTTATTTCAGGCAGTTATGTTTGTTCTTTGCCCCGCCCGGCGATACACTTTGATGAACGACCAATCAGCCAGCCCAACCCGTTTCCGTCGGGTAAGCCAACCAGCAACACAACCATCCGGAGTCCCCCAATGCTGGAGTCCCGAATGAAAGGTGACGCCAAACCATCAAACTCCACAATGGGGTGCTCCAAACCGAACTCACCGCGATCAACCAGCATTTCCTGCGTGCTCGCATGTATGGCAACTGGGATTTCGACGAACTCAATGAAAAATGCTACAAGAAATCCATCTAGGACATGAAACACCCCGACGAGCTTATCGCGTCCTGCTTTGCGAAAAAGAAAAGGATTATGAAACCCGGGGAATCCTCGAAAAATTACTCGATGGCACAGAAACGGATCACATCTACTGGCTCGAACAACAGCAGAGCCTGATTGACAAAGTCGGTTTGAAGAATTGCCTGCAATTGCAGATGTAACGGTTGGGTAACGGAAATTTTATCAGGTTGAAAAACAGGACCTGTTCACTCCAAATGAAATTGCTGAGCAGCGCCACATACTGGATTGTCTCGGGATCGCTGAACGGACAACCATCTAATTCGATCGAGCTGCATGACCCTGTCGGTAACCTTATCGCAAGGCTCTCGACAGGGACAGATGACTTGTGCTGGAACAATCTGCTCTACGCAGCGATAAGAAAAACAACAAATACATAACTCGTTAATTTTCAGAGTATTAATGGTGGCTATGGGTGGGCTTGAACCACCGACCCCAGCATCATGAAAGCCGACCGTTAGATGTAAGTTAGTGTTTTTATACAACCAATCTGGGGCGCCCGTTGCCAACATTGCAGTACCATGCACGACCACGCACTGCTGATTCCCGCAGATCATCCGCAGCGGGTGATAGCAAGAATCCCTAATGCAGCTATCTCAACGTCCATTTTCTGGCTCCTTTGCGACCGCCGAACTTGCCGCCTGGAAATCGATCAACTCCGACAGCTACCGGCCATTTACAGCCATCCGCAAGGGCTCAATTGACTCCCATCCGAAAGCCCCCTTCAACCGCTCCCAGAAAGCCGCCCGAAGAACTCGCTTCCAGAATCGCGCGAGACGCATCGGGTACCGGCCCAAGACGAGGGAATATGGCCGTGCCAGCGCCAGCCCCGCAGACGGCCATTGAGGCCAGACTCGGGACGTTCTTGCCTTACAGCCGCTGGTAGCGGGATTGGGGCAAGTCACCCATCCCGAATTCCTGCCCACTGACTTTTAGTGATTGTCTTCTGGGTCATATATACAACTTGAAAAAATGACACGACGTCACTATATGTGGCGTCGTGTCATATTCTAAATTAACCCACATCGCTGAAAAGGCTGCCTCCAAATCAGCACAACAGTTGCGCAAGTCGGACAGGACTCGAAAGGCCATACTTGATGGTGCGCTGGAACTGCTCTGGTCTCGTCCTTTCCGCGACTTGACGGTCGCGGAACTTATGGAAGTCACAGGCATCTGCAGATCAGCTTTCTACAGATACTTCGACGATCTCTATGCACTGATGGAGACTCTGTTGCTGAGTCTCGAGGAAGATATTTTTGATGTTGCTGCACCATGGTTCTCACGGGAAGGTAATCCGGTCGACACTCTGCGCGAATCGCTGTCTGGTCTTGTCCGCGTGTGTTATGAACAAGGACCAATCCTGCGGGCTGTGTCTGATGCATCAACAATCGATGATCGGCTAGAGAATGTCTGGTCGTCTTTTCTTACTCAGTTCGATGACGCAGTAACTGCTAACATAGAGGCACAACAGGCGGAAGGTTTCATACAGGAATTTAGCGCTCGTCCTGTAGCTGTTGCACTTAACCGAATGGATGCATACCTGTTCGTTCATGCCTTCGGAAGACACCCTCGACAAAACCCTGAGCTGGTCCTTGAGTCAGTTACCAGGCTCTGGGTATCCACGTTGTACCAGTCATCTCCAATCACTACTAAAAATAATGACTAAAAAGGATGCATGCATTTCCCGACAACCCAAGGTTAAACATATCTCAATGAGCTGATATGAAAACCGCCTTCCCAAATTTAAAATGGCTTTTGACTGCAGTCATTCTGCTCGCATCTTCTGCTAGTGCGGTAGAAACCATTCCGGTCACCACCGAGAATTTCGCCCAGGCCGAGACGGCCTGGAACTTCACTAACTGGGCGAAGAAGGGATCGGATACCAAGCTCGTTCACCTTCGCGATGTGGCTCCAACCGGTCCCGGTGCGCCGACTGTCCGTATGAACTGGGACACGCTCTATTCGGTCCGCATCGTCAAGGTAGCCGACGACAAGACCTTCACCATACACCTTCCCGAGAGTGATCTCTACATGTCCGCTCACATTCTCGATTCGGATGGTTTTGCTCCCAACTACATCGTTGAGAAAGGAAAGGATCACGAAGTGAAGGTCAATACAGACTACGCACTGATCATCTTCCGCACCGAGATCCTCGACCGTAAATCGGAGGAGTCCCTGAAGATCACCCACGCCTCGCAGGACAAGATCAAGGTCACGGGAATGATGGATGCCGGTTACGAAGCACCCAACTTCGACCAGGAGCAGATGGAGAAACTCCGGAAAGAATACAAGCAGGAATTCCTCGATTCCGGCATCACGCTCACGTATGCGGCCAAGGCCGGTGAGGTGGATCAACACATCCTCGACCTGTCACACGCTGCCGGTTGGGGAGGAATGCCGAAAGTCCTCGGTGTCACCAATGTCTACCAGAGCTCCGAGACCATGCCCGGTGATGTGCCCCGCGTCATTACCTTCGAGGATCCAGGCAACAAGTTCTTCACCTCGTTTACCCTCTACGACGCCGACGGCTACCTGATGGAGGGGGAAACCCACATCAACGACAAGATGTGGAAGCCCAACGAGGACGGGACCATCACCATCCATTTCAATGCCGGGGAAGATGCGATCAACAACCTTTCCTCAAGCGGCAAGCCATTCAACTACATCGTTCGCAGCTACGGAATCAGCCAAAAATTAATGGATGACACCTGGAAGCCCGTGAAGCCCGAGCCACTCAAATAAACGAAATTTAGAAGAAAAAAATCATGAAAACATCGATCCTGACAGCGTTTGCCCTGGCGGCGCTTGTTCCGTCATTGGCAGTTGCCGAACCGCAAAAGATGAAGATGACCACCAAGATCCCGGATGGCATCGCCACACCCGACAAACTCGAAACCGAGCTCGGAACACTAACGTCCTTCGACGGAGTACCAGACAAGAAAACAACCCGGAAGGTCTACGACAATCTCGACCTCCAGCGGGCTACCCAGGCCTTCCTCAACTCGTTACAGATCTCCTCGCTCAATGCGATGGAGCACGGCCTGACCAAGTTCGGCCCGCCGAACACCACGGCGCTGCTTTTCGAGGACCTGATGGACTCGAAGGCACTCTGGCTGACTCCGAATACCGTGTCCGTCTATATGGCCACCTGGATGGAGCTCGCTGACGAACCTATGGTGATGGAGACACCTCCGAATGTGCTCGGCTTCATCAATGATGCCTGGTTTCAGTACGTCGTCGACTTTGGCAACGCCGGTCCAGACAAAGGCAAGGGTGGCAAGTTTCTGATCGTGCCTCCCGGCTACGAAGGGGACATCCCAGAGGGTTACCATGTCGCGAAGACCTCGACCTATGGCAACTGGGTGGTCTGGCGCGGCTTTCAGGTCAACGGTTCGACCGTCCCGGCGGTGAAAACGACCAAGGAGAAGTTCAAGATCTATCCGCTCTCCAAGAAGGACAACCCGCCGGCGATGAACTTTATAAACGTATCAGGCAAGTTCCACAACACTATCCACCGCATGGACTTCGGATACTGGGAGGAACTCAATGAGACCATCCAGGCAGAGCCGCTGGAAGGGCTGGACCCGGACCTGCGCGGCCTGATCGCATCGATCGGCATCGTGAAGGGCAAGGAGTTTGCGCCGGATGAGCGCATGAAGAAGATCCTCACTGAAGCCGCCAAGGTCGGCTCAATCACGGCCCGGGCGCTGACCGCTCGCCCTGCGGACGAACGCCACTACCTCTATCCCGGCAAGCGTGTATGGACGAACCCGTTCATCCAGGGTCGCTACGACTTCCTGCTTGATGGCTCCCGCCTGCTCGACTCACGCACCTACATGCACTTCTACGCTACCGGCATCACCCCGGCCATGGCGGTGAAGAACGTTGGCAAGGGTTCGCAGTATGCGATCGCGTACCTCGACAAGGAGGGCAACGCGCTCGACGGCAGCAAGACCTACAAGGTCACCCTGCCGAAGGACATCCCAGCGAAGGACTTCTGGTCCTTCACGCTTTATGATAACCAGACCCGTTCGATGCTGCAGACTGACCAGCAGTTCCCTGGCCTGAGTAGCGTCGATAAGAACGCACCCAAACCAAATGGAGATGGCTCCTACGACATCTACTTCAGCCCCAAGGCGCCCGACGGCAAGGAAAGCAACTGGATCCAAACCGTGCCCGGCAAGGGTTGGAACACCATCCTCCGCCTCTACGGTCCGCTCGAGTCGTTCTATGACCAGAGCTGGATACCAGGTGATCCCGAGTTGGTTGATTAACTGAAAGCAGGACGGAATAACTATATCGGGCCGAAGGCCGAATGTTAGATTACTCTTATGCCACTTTGCTGTAACAGTCTCCTTAGGGATCAGCAGGAGACGGTCGGTTTGAATCTAATCAACCTGCAATCGCATAGCTATCTATTACCGATGTCGGCCATTAACTGACGTTCGGTACAAATGTAAACGGCTCCCGAAGGAGCCGCAAAGAGTAAGATTAATCTCTCTATTTTTGGGGCTGACCAAGTTTAAAGACTTC
>JARFQK010000124.1 GCA_029287815.1 Gammaproteobacteria bacterium | reverse complement strand
ACCACAGATATTCAAGCAGAAGAATGCAGAATAGTAGATCTATTAATTCTCGTGGGCTCTGAGATGTTTATAAGAGAAAGGTTCAGGCTGGTCTTCGTGTCCGTAAGCTTGCTCTTCACTCAAACCATAGCTATTGCTATGCTTTTCGCTCCAGAGCGGCGCTTACGAACACGAATCCTGCGCCTGCTCCCGTGATCCTGGTGAGACATGCGGGCTAGGGGCTGAGGATTGCAGCTGGCGCGGGCTAAACCAGCTCTTTGTTTCTGACGTGTTGCAGCAAGCCTTCTGCGGCATCCTCAACCAGGTCCAGCACGGTTTCGAATCCATGGCTGCCACCGTAGTAGGGGTCGGGCACGTCAGTCTCCTGGCTACGCGACGCGAACTTCATGAACATGTGTAACCTGTCCTCGTACCCCGGCGGACACATGCTCTCGAGCTCATAGTGGTTGTCGCTGTCCATCGCTATGATGTAATCGAACACCTCGAAATCGTCACTCGTGACCCTGCGCGCTTGCAGCGCACTGAGGTCGATGCCGCGCGTGAGGGCGGCCTTTTGCGCACGTGGGTCAGGTTCGTGGCCAACATGATAGGCAATCGTGCCGGCAGAATCGATGTGAAACCGATCCGCGAGCCCGGCTGCCTTGACCTTTTGTCGGAAGACGCCCTCGGCTGTGGGCGATCGACAAATATTGCCCATGCAAACGAACAGAATGGAGACCGCAGGTTTGGTGTTCATGACCGATTCAGACAAAGACATTGATTGATCCACTGATTTTGACGATATTTATGGGCATCCAGAGGGAAACTCAACACTAAGCCGCATTTCTCACCAGGCGGCGTTGACGTTTTTAGTATAGACGCCTCTTTCCGGATTCTCTCGACGAGCGGTCACTCGGAAGTCAAAATAACCTACGCAGTCCGAAATCTGCGCCGCCGCGCCGCGCTCGTGACCGGCCTTTGCACAGTAGAGTTTTTTATTTCAACGAATTGCGGTATTTCATCGGCGACGTACCAGTCCATTTCTTGAAGGCCCTGGAAAAGGCGCTCTGCTCGGAGAAGCCTAGCAGGAAAGCGATGTCGCACATCGTATTCATCGGATTCTTGATGTACTGAATCGCTGCCATCTCGCGCACACTGTCGAGCTCGTTCCGGAACGTCGTGCCTTTCTCCTTCAGCTTGCGTTGCAGGCTGCGTTCACTCAGATTGAGCTCGCGCGCGATCAGGTTATCAGTCACTTTACCGGAGGGTAGATTCTCGAAAATCGCCGATTGAATCTGCTGCACAATATCGCCTTTCTTGATTTCAACCAGGTATTTCATCAGGAATTCATCGTGAAGCAGGGCGAGCTCTGCGTTGCCAGAGGCTAATCTGCGATCCACGTCTCGGGTTGCCAGCGTTAGGCTGCTCTGCGGCACACTATAGATGACGGGTATGCGGAAGAAGTCCGAGATGACCTGCGCACAAGGTGGTTGTTCGTGGGCGAGGCAAACACGCACTGGCACCAGTTCGTCACCGAAATTGAAACGGCACATGTGCATCAATACCGCCAGAACGACGTCATGGTGGTGCGGCAGGGTGAAGATCGATTTTTCGAGATCAGTCGTGATCTGCAGGCCGATGGGTGTTTCGGTCAGCTGGATATTGAGATCCTCGGTAACAACATGAATGTAGCGTACCACCCGATTTAGGGCTGTCCGCAAGGTCGAACTCGCGCACCAGGCGTAGCCCAGAGCGCCGACATACGAAGGATGCCAGAATTCGGTCATCTTGATGCCGAAGCAGGGATCGTCCAGCAAGTCGACAGCCAGCCGCCAGAGTTCATCGACATGTGAAATATCGATCCGGGCATCGGATTTCTTCAGCAGTGCCGGATTGATGCCAGCTTGTCGGTACAGCGGCGCCGGATCATGACCACAGCGTTCGATATGCTTCCAGAGCATATTCGTTGCCGGAGCGAAGTGTGTCAGTTGCATGGAATTAGACCAGTCTTCGTATGGAATTATACGTTAAACAGACGGCGCAAATTGTCAAGCGATTATGCATTGTCATTGCTAAAGTCCGGGTATCACGCCCTGGCTGTGCACGATTCTCAAAGAAACTGGACCATGTTCAATTTATTCAAAACACAGGACTCAAAAGATTTCGACAAAGCCATGGATTTTCTGGAGTGCTCCAGAACACTGATGAGCAGTGCGATAGAAACACATCGTGCGATCGAAGAAAACAACTATCATGATCTTGCCGAACTGCTGGTGCTCGCAGGCATCGCCCGTCAGGCTGATAAGTTTTTGAAGAAAAACCTCGAATCGATCACCATAAAACTGGAAACGTGGAAGCTGCATATGCAACTGAATGCGCCGGATCGATTCAAAAAAATCGAACGCATCGTCAGCAATGCGGAAAAAAACATGAGAATCGCGAGGGAGAAGGCCATCGATATCAATCACTGGGTCAAGTTTGACAGGTCGGCTTCATCCGCAATGCTTCAGAACCGGCAGAATTCGCACGATCGCTAGCCCACATTTCTGGCCAGGCGCCCGACTCCTGAGCCTGCTCCCGTGATCCTGTTGTCGGGGCATTCGGGTTTTGTTCGCACTGACCGAACATATCCGCTATCATGCCGCCAGTTTCGTCGGTACAGGTTTTCAGATGCTCCACATTTACAACAGTCTGACCCGCAAGAAAGAGCTGTTCACCCCGATCGAGCCAGGTAAAGTGCGGATGTACGTCTGTGGCATGACGGTCTATGACCTGTGTCACCTCGGCCATGCCCGCGTGCTGGTCGTGTTCGATACGGTTGTGCGCTACCTGCGTTACACCGGGCTGGATGTGACCTACGTGCGCAACATCACCGATATCGACGATAAAATCATCAATCGCGCCAATGAAAATGGTGAAGACATCGCGGCGCTGACCGAGCGCTACATCGAGGCCATGCATCAGGATATCGCAGAGCTGAACGTGTTGCCGCCGTCACTGGAGCCGAGGGCTACCGCATCGATGGCCGAGATTATCGACATGGTGGGCAAACTGGTCGACAGCGGTCATGCTTACCAGGCCGCAAACGGTGACGTGTATTACGACGTCAGCACCTTCGCGCACTATGGCCGCCTGTCCGGCAAGCAACTGCAGGACCTGCGCGCAGGTGAGCGTGTTCCGGTCGATACGGCGAAGGATGACCCTCTGGATTTCGTCCTGTGGAAAGCCGCCAAGCCCGGTGAGCCGTCCTGGGATTCACCCTGGGGACCGGGGCGACCTGGCTGGCATATCGAATGCTCAGCGATGTCGACCTGTAGCCTCGGCGACCACTTCGATATCCATGGCGGCGGCCAGGATTTGCAGTTTCCGCATCACGAGAACGAAATCGCGCAGTCGGAGGCCGCGACCGGCGAGCGCTTCGTGAATCTGTGGATGCACAATGGCTTCGTTCGGATCAATGACGAAAAAATGTCGAAGTCACTCGGTAATTTCTTCACGGTGAGGGAGATCCTCAAGCGCTACCAGGGTGAGGAGATTCGCTATTTTGTACTGGCGAGTCATTACCGCAGTCCGTTGAATTTTGCCGATCAGCTGCTCGATAGCGCCCGCGCAGCGTTGACACGGCTGTATAACAGTCTGCGCGGAATCGAGCCGGCAACCGCAGTGGCTGGCGATAGTGAGTACGCATTACGCTTTGAGCAGGCCATGGACGATGATTTCAACACACCCGAGGCGATCGCGGTCCTGTTTGAGCTGGCCACGCATGTCAATCGCGCCCGCGATCAGGATAATCTCGCAGAGGCAGCCGAGTTGGCGGCGGTGTTGAAACGACTCGCCAATGTTCTCGGGCTGCTCGAAGCTGATCCCGATAGCTTTCTACAGGGAGGCACCACTGCCGACGATAGCCAGACGATTGAAGCCCTGGTGCAGCAACGGCTTCAAGCGCGGGCGGACAAGAACTGGGCCGAGGCTGATCGAATCAGGGATCAGCTGCACGAAATGGGTATTGAGCTGGAAGACAAGGGCGGTAACACCGTCTGGCGGCGAAAGTGAGTGCCGTCATGCAGGCACGCGCTTGACCCACTATTCACTGCGTGGGCTTTTTCCCGTATAATCGCCGCCTTCTAAAATCTGAAATCCTTGCTCCACTGTCTGTCAGGGGGCTTTATCCAAGAGGAAACTATGCGTCACTACGAAATCGTTTTTCTGGTGCACCCGGACCAGAGCGAACAGGTGCCTGGCATGATCGATCGCTACCGCAGTAGCATCGAATCAAAAGGCGGCAATATTCATCGTGTCGAAGACTGGGGTCGTCGCCAGCTTGCTTATCCGATCAACAAGATTTACAAAGCGCATTACGTGCTGATGAACATCGAGTGTGATCAGCAGGTTCGGGACGAGCTTGAATCGGCTTTTCGCTTTAATGATGCCGTGATCCGCAATCTGATCATGAAGCGCGATCATGCAATAACCGAAATGTCCGTTTTGGCCAAGGAACGGGCAGAAGAAACCGAGAACAAAGCACCTGCTGCTGCGCCTGAGAACACGACAGCGGACACCGCTGGTGAAAAGTCAGAGACTGCAGCTGAAGCCGCTTCCGAATAGTCAAGGGGAGAATTCATGTCATATTTTCGACGCAAACGTTACTGTAAATTCACTGCGGAAGGGATTACCTCGGTTGATTACAAAGATATCGAATTGTTGAAAGGCTTTGTTACTGAATCCGGAAAGATCGTGCCAGCGCGTATTACCGGGACCAAGGCCAAATATCAGCGGCAGCTGACCAAAGCGATCAAGGTTGCCCGTTATCTTGCGCTGATGCCTTACACCGATAGCCATAAGTAGCTTAACCACCGTTTCTTTGGTGTCTGACATGCCTTTGGTTTAGGCACTCGAGCATGATTTTTCTGGCTAGATTCATACTCAAGGGCTACAGCCAGGCTGCGCTGGTTGCTGCCGCCATGGCGATGCTGGGCTTGTTGTTTGCGCCGGTCGCATGGATCAGTGGTGCGGTGGTTGCGCTGGTCACGCTGGTTCACGGCCACAGGTACGGGCTTTCGGTAACGGCCATTGCTGCGGTGGCGACAGGGATACTCGCTGTGTTGCAGGGGCTGCAGGCAGAAATAGCGCTGTTTTTCGTGTTGCTCGTCTGGCTGCCGGTACTGCTGGCCGCGGTCGTGCTCAGGCAGACGGTATCGCTGGTGTTCAGCCTGCAAGTCATTGCCCTGGTGAGTTTGCTAGGCGTTGTGGTGATGTATTCAATCTACCCGGATATCGGCGAGATCTGGCGACCACAACTGGAAGCGCTGGTAAAGGATCTGGAAACCAGGTCACCGGATTCGCCCGAGACAGAACAGCTGCAACTGGTGATTGACCAGATTGTGCGTACGCTGCCAGGCTTTTTCGCCAGCAGCTTTATGATTGGCACGCTGCTGAGTTTATACCTTGCGCGCTGGTGGCAGGCGGTGATTTACAATCCGGGCGGCTTTGGTAAAGAGTTCCGTGCGCTCAATCTGGGTAAGGTAACAGCCCTGGTCGCGCTTGGCATCTCGGCTGCTGCAGCGGCGATTCACGCCGATATTTTCAATGCGATGCTGTTGATCGTGCTGGCCCTCTACCTGAATCAGGGCATTGCGGTCCTGCACGCGGTGTTTGCCGGCAAGCAACTGAACACTGTCTGGTTGTTTCTGGTGTATATGATGATGTTCATAGCGCCTTATACGATGGTTCTGCTGGCTCTCGCCGGGCTTGCCGATACTTGGATAGACTTTAGGAGGCGGTTGATCGCCTGAATGCAAATTGAGGTTACTGTGATGGAAATTATTTTGCTCGAAACAATCGATCGTCTGGGTGGTCTGGGTGATATGGTCAAGGTGCGTCCGGGCTACGCCAGAAACTATCTGTTGCCCCAGGGCAAAGCCAAACTGGCGACTGCCGAGAACATCGCTGAGATCGAGGCACGGCGCGCAGAATTGGAAAAGCACGAGGCAGAAATGTTGGCCGGAGCGCAGGCGCGTGCGAAACAACTCGAGGGGCTCGAGGTCAGTGTTACGGCCAAATCCGGTGGCGAGGGTAAGTTGTTTGGTTCCGTGACCAATGCCAACATCACCGAAGCCATCAGCGCAAAAGGCATCGAAGTCGAGCGGAGCGAGATCCGCATGCCAGAGGGTCCGATTCGAGTCGCAGGCGAATACGAGATTGGTATCCACCTGCACGCTGAAGTCAATGCGACCATCAAACTGATTGTGATCGGCGAAGAGGATTGATCGCAGCGAATGCGCCCGTGCTGGCGGCATTCGTTGGCTGCGAACGATTAACCCGAATGGCACTGACTTAGCAGCTATCGTCGGGCAATCGACCCGCCGACACGGGTTACTTCTTCCGGAAAACGCCGTGAATACGTCCGTGTAGGCTCGACGGCGGCTTCCCTGCCGCCGACATTTCCTACAGAAGCAACCCGTATCGGCTTAAGTAAGTGCCATTA
>JARFQK010000121.1 GCA_029287815.1 Gammaproteobacteria bacterium | reverse complement strand
GATCGGTCCCTGAGATCTCGACAGTTTCATACAAGTCATTCAGCGGCTGCAGGTAATAGCGTTCCTGGTAGATCCGCAGTTGCCGAAAGATGTATTCATCATCATGTATCGCGATCACGTAGCTACCATCGCTGATCGCTCCTGCCGGATCGATCACGATCACAGACCCCTCCTCGAACTCGGGCAACATGCTATCACCCAGAACGCGCAAGGCATAAGGTTCACTTTCGGCACAACCGGAATTGGAAAAGCTCATAGCCACCTCCACATCACCAAGACAATATTATACACACCGGGGCGCTGCTGCCCCACCTGCTCGTCATTGCGAGCCGCGACAGCGGCGTGGCAATCTTACTAAGCTCGCGCATTCGTTGACACATCGCATATAGCCCGCATTTATCACCAGGCGGCGTCGCATAGTGATAAGGCATTGGCCCGATTGAGAAAGTTCGGATGATCGAAAATACTGTGTGTTTTTCAAGCACGCCCATCACAGTTCAGGCGAACCCCTCATCTGTACGCTGCCAAGATTGTATGCGAAAATAAAAACAAAATTACATCAACGTTAGTCAGCTTTTTCATGACAGAAACCATCAAACGCGACAAGTTCGTTTCGCTAACCTATACGATCACTGACCAGGACAAGCAGATCCTGGAGCGAATCGACAAGCCGGTCAATTACATTCACGGGCGTGACAGCCAGGTGATCGAAAAGATCGAGTATGCTTTGGAAGGCTGCGGACAGGGTGATGAAATCAGCGTGGAACTCAATCCGGAAGACGGCTTTGGCGAACATCAACCTGAACTGACCTACACGGATGATATCGAGAATGTTCCGCCGGAATTCAGACACGTCGGTGCGGAAGTCGAGTTTCAGAATGACAAGGGCGAATCCAGGATTTTCAGGGTGTCACAGATTGAGAACGGCAAGCTGACCGTTGACGGCAACCATCCGTTCGCTGGCAAGGTCATCACCTACAATATCAAGGTCAATGTCGTGCGCGATGCGACGCCGGATGAAATGGCCAATGGCGTTGCACAGACCTCGACACTGCATTAGCCCGCAACATGCGGGTTAGTAAGCACAAAGCTCGTCGAATCTGACAGAAATCAAGCAGATCATCGCTTTTTGTTACGACATGACCGCGTTTTTACTGAAAAATACCGGTATTTAGGGTATCCTTCGCCCACGATAACATTCCCGGACTCAGGCATTAATGTCGTCGATACCCGATTTTACCGAAGCGGAACAATGGGCTGTTACCACATTGAAACAACGCTGGCCCGGGCAGGAACATGAAATTCAGCTGGCTGATGTCGAAATCAGATGCACCCGCGAGAACGCGAATTGAGGCTTTGCCCTGCGATGTTTTGGGAGCACAACAAAACCAGCTTCGTGATCATAAAGGTCGCCGAAAAAACCTACCGCAGCCAGTTTCACTGCCGTGGTTTTCAACGATACGGTACCGGCAAATCGGATTTTGACCATATTTCCGATTGTGTCCTGGCTACCCTGCAGGTGCACGCCGATTAGGAAACGAAAGACCGTGAAGAGTCGACCTAGAGATCACAAACTCATTTAGAAACCCAATCAAAATATCCGAGAGGAAATCCAATGAGCAAGAAAATGAATGCTTTTTATGCGCAATCCGGCGGCGTTACCGCAGTCATCAATGCTTCTGCTTGCGGCGTCATCGAGACAGCTCGCAAAAACAAGGACAAAATCGGCAAGGTCTTCGCCGGACGTAACGGCATCATCGGCGCCCTGACCGAGGATCTGATCGACACCACTAAGGAATCCAAGTCAGCCATCGCCGCGCTGCGTCACACACCATCGGGCGGGTTTGGCTCCTGTCGCTTCAAGATGAAGAGCCTGGAGGACAACAAGCGCGAATACGAGCGTCTGATCGAGGTCTTCAAAGCGCATAATATTGGCTATTTCTTCTACAACGGCGGCGGCGACTCTGCGGATACCTGTTTAAAGGTCTCGCAGCTTGGTGAAAAAATGGGGTACCCGATCACCGCGGTACATGTCCCCAAGACAGTCGATAACGACCTGCCGATAACAGACAACTGCCCTGGCTTTGGCTCTGTTGCGAAGTATATTGCAATCTCGACGCTGGAGGCCAGTTTTGACGTTGCCTCAATGTGCGCCACGTCGACCAAGGTCTTCGTCGTCGAAGTCATGGGCCGCCATGCCGGTTGGATCGCAGCTGCCGGCGCGATGGCATCTTCCGAAGACTACGAAATTCCGATCGTTGTACTGTTCCCGGAAGTCGAATTCGATCAGAAAAAATTCCTGAGCGCGGTTGATCAGAAAGTCAAAAAGTTCGGCTACTGTTCAGTGGTCGTTTCCGAGGGTGTGCATTGGCCCGATGGGAGATTCCTGGCCGAAACCGGCCTCAAAGACGCCTTTGGCCATAGCCAACTCGGCGGTGCCGCTCCGGTCGTTGCCAACATGATTCAAGATGGTCTTGGCTACAAGTACCACTGGGCGGTAGCCGACTATCTGCAAAGGGCGGCCCGGCATATCGCATCCAAAACCGATGTCGATCAGGCGTATGCGACCGGCAAGGCAGCGGTCGAATTCGCAATCAAAGGTCACAACTCGGTCATGCCGGCGATCAAACGCACCAGCAACAAACCTTACCGTTGGAAAATCGAGATGGCGCCTTTGAGCAAGGTCGCCAATGTGGAAAAAATGATGCCGGCAAATTTCATTTCCAAGGACGGCTTTGGTATCACCAAGAAATGCCGTGAATACCTGGCACCTCTGATGAGAGGCGAAGACTATCCTCCGTACAAGAACGGCATGCCAAAATATGTGGTTCTGAAAAACATCGGAGTACCAAAAAAGCTCGATTCGTTCGAGCTCTAGCCCGCATTTATCACCCTAGCTGCAACGACGACCATGACGCTCGAGAAAGCACACGAATTGATCGCGATGCACGATGAGCTCGGGAGCGGTTACAACCGCAATGCCGCACGCATGGTCCTCGGTGCGGTCATGCGCGATCATGGTCAGGAGGCTGTGGATCACTTAGTCCGTAAACATGGCCTGAAGCAGAAATGGGGCATTAAGCCGGGCACACACTTTGAGAGCGCGTTTAAATAGATCGCGTATCGAATTGATATTAAACAGTTTTTATCCGGAGGATAATGATGAGAATAATTCTATTGGGAGGCCCTGGTGCAGGCAAGGGCACCCAGGCAGGCTTTATCACACAAAAATATAACATTCCGCAAATCTCGACCGGCGATATGCTACGCGCGCACGTGAAAGCCGGTACCGAGCTCGGCAAGGCAGCCAAGCAGATTATGGACGAGGGCGGCCTGGTCTCTGACGACATCATCATGGGTATGATCAAGGAACGCATCCAGGAAGATGACTGCGCTAACGGTTATTTGTTCGACGGTTTTCCGCGCACGATTCCGCAAGCGGATGCATTAAAAGACGGTGGCATCGCCGTCGATGCTGTCGTCGAAATCGACGTCGATGACGAAGAAATCATCAAGCGCATGTCCGGTCGCCGCGTGCACCTGCCATCGGGCCGCACCTACCATGTCGTGTTCAACCCGCCCAAAGTCGAGGGCAAGGATGACGAGACTGGAGAAGATTTGATTCAGCGCGATGATGACAAAGAGGAAACCGTACGGAAACGACTTCAGGTCTATCATGACCAGACGGAGCCCTTGATCGACTACTACTCGAAGTGGGCCTCAGCCGGCGAAAGCGGTGCCCCCGCGTATCACAAAATCGCCGGCATTGGCGGTGTCGATGAGATTCGAGACAAGATTTTTGCCGCGCTGGGATAACAACATGCAGTGGACCGCGATTTCGAAGAATCAAGGCCATGCAAAAACATTCAGAAAACAATCTAGAGGATAAATGATATGTCTACCGAACTGATCTTCGCACTTGCATGTGCGTTTGCCGGGATTGGTTATGGCGTGTTCTCCATTTTCAATGTGCTCTCGAAAAGCCAGGGCAATGAGGAAATGGTGCGCATCCAGAGCGCTATCCAGGAAGGTGCCAGCGCCTACCTGAAGCGCCAGTACACCGCCATCGCGATCGTCGGCGTCATCGTCTTTTTCGTCATCATGTTCGCGTTGAAAGACGGGGTTATTACAGCAATAGGCTTTGCGATCGGAGCGATCCTCTCTGGTCTGGCTGGCTTCATCGGCATGCACGTCTCGGTGCGTGCCAACGCGCGCACGGCTGAAGCTGCCAAGGAGGGCGTCAACCCGGCGCTGAAGATTGCGTTTCGCGGCGGCGCGATTACCGGGCTGCTGGTGGTCGGCCTCGGCCTGCTCGGCGTCGCGGGTTACTACGTCGTTCTGAGTGGCATGAACATGGAGACTCGGGAGATCTTGCACGCGCTCGTCGGCCTGGCCTTCGGCGGCTCCTTGATCTCGATTTTCGCACGACTCGGTGGCGGTATTTTCACCAAGGGCGCCGACGTTGGCGCGGACATCGTTGGCAAAGTCGAAGCCGGCATTCCGGAAGATGATCCGCGCAATCCTGCGGTGATCGCGGACAACGTTGGTGACAATGTCGGTGACTGCGCCGGCATGGCTGCCGACCTGTTCGAAACTTATGCGGTCACCATCATCGCAACGATGTTGCTAGGCGGCCTGCTGCTCGGTGATGTTGGCGAGCTCGCGATCACCTACCCGCTGGTGCTGGGCGGTATTTCGATCCTGTCATCGATCGCCGGCACCTTCTTCGTCAAAACGAGCGAGGGTGGAAAGATCATGACCGCGCTGTACAAAGGCGCTGTCGTTGCCGCCGTGCTTTCCGCGATCGCATTCTATTTCGTCACCGACTCGATGATGACTGGCGTTGGTGACTTTTCCACCATGGCGCTGTACGGCGCCGCCCTGATCGGCCTCGCATTGACCGTGGCAATGGTTGCAATCACCGAGTACTATACGGCCACCGAGTTCAGCCCGGTCAGACACATCGCTGAGGCATCGACGACCGGCGATGGTACTAACGTGATCGCCGGACTGGGTGTTTCGATGCGGGCGACTGCCCTACCCGTGCTCGCTGTATGTCTGTCGATCTGGGGCGCCCATCACCTGGCCGGTCTTTACGGAATCGCGATTGCGGCGACGTCGATGTTGTCG
>JARFQK010000063.1 GCA_029287815.1 Gammaproteobacteria bacterium | reverse complement strand
GAATGGTCTCGTGGGCTCGGAGATGTGTATAAGAGACAGAAACCGAAGCGCAACTACTTCCTGAACGGGGCACAAGCCTGGATCGATAAACTTGCCGAATACCTCTTAGATAAATACGACGGCAGATTGAATATTATTCGCAACGCCCAGGCCAGTATCCGTGTTGAAAAAACACAGGTGACTATCTCGGTACCACCAAAACCAGGGGCGCTAGGTCTGCCAGAGCCGAAAAGTTACGACAAAGTGGTGATGACCTGTCATGCCGATGATGCGATGCGGGCCATTAAACACGGCATGAGTCAAGGTCTGATCAATGTCCTCGATAAGGTACGTTATACCAATAGTATTGCCGTCGCCCATACCTTCGCCGGTGTGTTAGCGCCCGATCGCAATGCATGGCGCACCTATAATGTGTTGATTCGCGAGGGGCAGGCAATCCATCCGTATTCCATGACCTATGTGATGAATCGGCATCGCAACGATGCGGCCGTCTGGTATGATGAAACGAATGCACACGGTACGCCGGTGATGAAAACAACGGAGTTCAACAAGGCCGGTATGCCGCAATATTTTGTGACATTGAATCCTTGTGTACCGATTCCGGATGAATATGTCCTGAAAACCCCGAAGGGTGAAGCACGCAAACCAGCCGGTTACTTCAAAGAGTTTAAAAACGGCGAAGAAATGCTACCGGGCTGGCGTCAACTCGGTGGTGACGCGGATGAAGGCCAACCGGTGATTGGCTGGTTCAAACATAACGTCTTGAATTTTGACTGCCTCGATGCACAGGAGCAGCTGGCCGATTTGCAAGGTGGCGATTATATGAATCTGTATTTCGCGGGGGGCTGGACTCATGGGGCCGGCTTGCATGAAGAGTGCTGGGAAATGGCGGAAGATCTGGTGGAGGTTTTGACTCAGCACGAGGCTCTTTTACAAGGCAAGCACCGGCATAGTGAACAGCAGGAAACGACGTGTTGATCTTACGCGCTCAGGCTTGGACAGTCGGATTTGGCTTGCACTTACTGATGGCTTGATCAATGAGTCTCACCCGGGCATTAAAACCAATTTGCTGCGCCTGTTTTTTTAGCTCAAGCAGTTGCTCTGCGATCTGGGGCGCGTGCGGGGTTTGACCGGCCGTTGCCAGGGTGCGCCCCCAATGGATATGGAAATTGGCCCAGGGATTGGGCTCCGCCTGGGTATAGTCCTCTAACAGCTTGCTGTAATACTCCGCGGCAGACCAGTCGGCATTCTGTAATGAGACTTCTATGGCCGCGCGATAAAACTGATAGTAGTTATGACCGACACAACCTTGTCGCAATAATCCAATTCCTTCTGTTAATGCCGACTCGCGCTGCGCCGGTTGATCGGTGGCGAGGGCGATCGTTCCCAGGATCCAGGGCCCGATAAACTGGATACCCGTTTCTCGACTGACTTGCATAGCCTTTTCGACTAGCTGCAATGCCTCTTGCTTTTGATTCTGTGCGATGAGAATACGCGCCTTGCTTTCATTGAGGAATGGTTCAAAGCGTTTTGCGCCCAGCCGCTCGGTTAATCCCAGTCCCAATTCCACCTGCAGCATGGCATCTTCGAGATTATCCTGATCGAGCAGGATCCAGCCTGCAGTAAGACGCGATACAATTTCCGCACGGACATGTCCTACCTTGTGGGCGGCACTTGCTGAATCCAGCGAGTCCAGTAAGGCAGCGGATAATTCATTCAGATAAATTCGTACGGTACCGAGCATGAAACGATTAGCTGCCTCAATCCGGCCATAAGTAAACTGATTACATAAATCAAGGCAACGATTGAAATAGCCATAGGCACTGAGCATGTGTCCAGCAGCGTATTCGGCATCACCCAATCCGCTTAAGGCCTGCGCCTCATGTCGGGGCGAATCCGACTGTAGCGCAAATTCAATGGCGCTTAGATGTGCATTCCGACAGGCCTCTATGTTGCCGCTCGGAAAAAAAAGGTTGCCACGTTGATAATGGATTTGTGCCAGGTCGGTAATCAATTGATGACTCTGTGCGGCTATCTCTGCCTTGTCCAGGGTGGCAAAAGCCTTATCATGTTCATCATTAATGTCATAACCATGGGCCAACCCGATCCAGGCACGGCACCGTTGACGGTCTGTTGTTGCAGACTCCAATGCCTGGGTATACGCTTGCGCGGCAGTGGTAACATTACCCATGTCCATCGCGACATCGCCTAACAGAACGTTGATCCTATATTGATTGTCTTGTTCGGAAGAGATTTTCCTGGCACGTTCAAGCAGGCGTATTGCCTTGTAAAAGTGGTATTGTTGTTTTTGTTCATCGGCTGCCACGAGATATGCACTCGTTGCTTCGGGTGAACGAGCGCGATCCAGATGTTCCGCAGCAAGGGATTTGTCGCGTTCATGAAACCAGCCAGCGGCGCGACTATGTAGCTCCTGCTTGTGCGTTTCCAGCAAGGAGGCATAGATGCCTTCATGGATCAGTGCATGGTTAAATAAATAATCATTGCTGCGAAGATGCACTAATTGGTGTTGTACCAGACGGTGACAGTCATAATCCAGGTCATCCAACAAGTAACGCAATGACTCCGCAGAAAATCGCTGCCCAATAATGGATGCCGCTCGTGCTGCATGCATATCAGCAGGCACCAACTTGTCCAACTGGGATTGCACCAGGCTTTGTAAGGAGGCGGGTAACTGTGTCGCTTCGTTTAGAGTAGCGGCATTCCTGATCAGTTGTTCAAGAAAAAGCGGATTACCCTGAGCACGTTGGATCAGTGCCGTGTAGTCTTTATCATCATCAGTGAGTGATTTTGCCAGTTGCTGGGCATCTTCCTCACTTAAGGCGGATAGAAAAAAGGAGACCAGGGGAATGTTGTTCATCCTGCTGCGCCAGGCCGGAGAAAGGGGTTCATTCTCCGGTCGGGTCGTGAGTAACAGGATCACCGGAACATGCTGGATGTTCGCGGCGATTTGAACAATACAGTCCAGCACATTAATATCGGCCCAATGCAGGTCTTCGATCAGGATCAGAAGCGGTTGCTGTTGCGCTTTCCTGACCAGAATTGAAGTCACCACATCGTGTATGCCTTGCATTCGGGACACATGGTCCATGACATCAAACAACAACTGCTGTTCCTTGTTCAGCGGCAGTCCCAACAGATCATTCAGGTAAATGATCTGTTCGGCGTCGAGCATACCGATTGCGACGAGCTGATCGAAATTCAAATGGTGATTCGGGTCATCGCTGGCAATCGGAATAGACAACAGACTACGTATGATCGATGCCACAGCACCTTGACCCTCGCTGACACCGAAATCCAGGATCAGGCCATGATGTGTTTCATAACCGGTTTGTGCCGCCAATTGTTTGCACTCTGTGGCCAGTCGGGTCTTGCCGATACCCGCCTCGCCGCACACATAGACCACGTGGCCACGACGGGTTTTGCCGCAGATTTCCAGTAAATTGGTAAACTGTTGCGTTTCTGCGCTACGCCCAATCAATGGAGCAGTGATTGTCGTATCTGCGTGCTTGTCGGACAAGACGCGCCAGACATGAATAGGTTCCTTCTGATTGCGGACATTGAGCTTGCCGCTGTGTTCGCAAGCGAAGCGATTACTTATAATTTGATACAGCGAGTCGGCAATAATCGTTTCACCGAACTGTGCCAGGTCATCCAGTCGAGTCGCCAGCGTCAGTGAGTCACCGCTAATGGTGTAATCCTGGGCAGGATTGTCGGAGGTGTTGTTCATTAGCACAACGCCATTGGCAATGCCGATATGTGCGGCAAGCGGATACTGGAACTCCGCTCCAATCGAATTCACCGCGCTATGACAGGCGAATGCGGCATGGATAGCGCGTTGTGCGTCATTATCATGTGCAATGGGAACACCAAAGATAGCAATTACCGTGTTGTCGATTTCCCGATTGACGATACCACCATAAGATAAAATGACATCACTGATCCTCTTGAAAAAACATTGCACAATCTGTTGAGCTGTTACGAGGCCTTTGAATTGCAGCAGTGCTGAATAAGCGCACAGATCAATGGATATTACTGTTGCCTGACGCAAATCACCATCGCTCCTAAAAATGCTGGGACGCGTATTTATTCTATTGGTTCTGTTATTGATCGTCTCTGTTTGCTCCCCGGTATACGGTATTGAAGGCGGGTTATCAGGTTTTAACCGTTGTTTTTCAATGAGAATGAATTCACTCAGCGCAGCCTCTGCGGAGGGGTAACGTAACTTCAAGTCATGACATAACATTCGGTTGATGATTTGTTGTAAGGCATCTGGCAAAACGGGATTTAGGCTCTTTAATGGTGCGTAGCTGCCTTGCGCAATGGCATACATGACCTGGTGGTTTTGCTTGCCTGAGAACGGACGTAGCCCGGTCACTAATTCATACAATATCACGCCACATGACCAGATGTCGGATTGCCGACTTGCGTCTTTGCCTTGTAGTTGTTCTGGTGACATGTAGGCGATGGTGCCGATCTGATTATCGGTCTTGGTAATATCGATGCCACTGATTTTTGCTATCCCAAAATCAAGTATTTTGACGACATTATTTTCAGTCAGAATGATATTTGCCGGTTTAAGGTCACGGTGATAAATACCCTTTTTATGTGCCGCCTGCACACCGTGCAGAACCTGTATCATAATATCTAACGCTTGTGACAGCGTTGGGCGCTGTTGCGCGATCTGCTTATCGAGACTACTGCCCGGGTAGTACCCCATCGCAATATAGGGCTGACCGGAGCTGGTTTCACCAATATCATAGATTGTGCAAATGTTCGGGTGATCGAGTCGTGAGGCTGCGCGGGCCTCGACCATAAACCTTTCATGACTGGCCGTTCGGTGTCGATGTTGGTGGGACAGAAATTTGAGCGCTACGGCGCGATGTAAGCGGGTATCCTGCGCTTTATAGACAGCGCCCATACCACCTTCGCCAATCAATGACTCGATACAATATGGGCCGATCATGGCGCCTGGACGCCATTCTGCTCGACCTGTTTGCAGGGGTGTTATCGGACTAAGAAAGCCAGTTGCCTTTTTATCTGCTGCTATTAACGACAAGACCTCGTCGCGCAAACCGGGATCCTCGCAGTGCTGACTCAGGTATGCGATTTTTTCGTCGCTGTCCAGGGCATCGACTGCCATGAATAGTTCCTGAATAGACTGCCAGCGCGCTGTATCCATGCGAGATATGATTACCTGGTGCTAAAAAAACAGAACCCTCTCATTCAAGCTGCTTCGCGATAGTAGAAATTAAGCATACCACCAAGGCGTTTACGACATTGAATGGGTTTACTGGTCCACCGAATCTTTCGGTTCAGTGTCTGGAGCATAACTTTCTGATCCAATGTCCCTTATTGTATCCTCGAACCGGAAACTCACAATGGCTTGTTTTCGGAGGTCACGATACCCACCAATCCGCCGCCACCGCGGATCCATCTTTCCAAGGGCTGGCAGGACTGCGTTAAGTCGGCGGTACTCCATGCCATCGCACTGGCACACAACGCCATTGTATACGGATGAACCTGGGCCGCCGTAGGGGTAAACTTTTGCTGTTGTTCGCCAGCTGGTACTTGAGCAACGCAATTAGCCAGAAACAAGTTGGCGTGGCCTGAGCTTTTTTCCGCCTAACCTTTCCAACCGCACTCTACAGAAACTCCGTTACACAGGTCTTGGGCAGGATAGTCGAAGCCGCACGAGGCAGGTTATCCAGTAAAAGTTGATCGCCCGTTACCAGGATGGCATCCGTACTCTGCAGCAGGCCCCAAAGATGGTCATCGCCCGGGTCCGCTGCACCGCCAGACTCGGCGGGTTCGCGCCATATTGCATTGGCGGTGATTTCGCTCAAGATCTGATCCACTTCTGCCTTCGACAAACCGTGCAGCTTGCACAATTTCGGTCGCAAAAGCACCTCGCGATATTCTTGTAACAAGGCCGGAGATAACAGATGCGTTATCCTTCCCTCAAGCATAGCATTGACGATTCTGGCCGTGGAGCTGTCGATATTGTTGCTCAGGATACCGGCCACAACAACGCTTGTATCAATAATCAACAAGCGAGGAATCATTTACCACGCAACCGGCGGGTTTCCTCCAACGCAACAGACAACGCCTGATCTTCATCTAACCCAGATCCGGATCTGGCCTTTGCCACCAGATCTCTTGCGCTGGCCATCGTGCGAATGCCTCGCATGCGCAAGCTTTCCTCGACAATGCTGCCAATAGTACGCCCCTGCCGTGCTGCGGTTTCCTTCAATGCCTGATGCAACTCATCATCCAGAGTGACGGTTAATCGAGTCATGTGTTTTGCCTCTAGTTCGCATAAAAACACCATAACATCAAATCACCAGTACATCAATTATTGGTCCTGGTCCACCAAACCTTCAGTCCACGGATCTGCAATCCGTCGACGTTAATTTATTCACACTATGAATCCGTTAGTTACAACGATTCAGTGGGAAGCCACTCTTCTAACCCACTCGGGATAGACGAAATCGATTTTCTCTGCCCGTTCAAACGGTTCTTTGCAATTTAACCGCTGGCTAGAAGATCAGCCGTTGAATTGTATAGCCGGGCTGTGCGTGATTTTGTCAACTAGACTATTTTCTGTTTGGCGGACGAGTTTTCATCTTCGTTCAAACCAGCGTTTCTGCACGGAGAGGCATATGGCTGGGAAGTACGACCGTATTACCGTTAATCCAGAAACCATGAATGGCCAACCCTGTATTCGGAGCATGAGGATATTCAACAGGCCTTGGAGGCGGTTAGTCAAAAAGTCTGGGGTTGACCTGTCCCCGAGACGCAGGGTCTATCGTTCAATCTCAATCATGACCTCGTTGCGACGTAAAAAGGGCAACGTCCAGGGCGGATTGAAAAACGCGTAAGCCGGCTCCGAGATGCTCTGAAGATTATTTTCCTGAATAAATGCCTTTAGTTCCTTGGTCTGTTTTTCAAGGCTGTCGCGTTTGGGAAGCCCAGAAAAACGAATCACGGCAAATCGCTTCCCAGCGATCTCTTTAAGGATCACGTTCGCGTTTTTCGGCTTCGGAAGCGTTTGCATTGTATAGCTAGAAGGCATAACAAACCGCACCACCCACTGCCTTTCCCCGCCCTGCTGCGTGACGGGTGCCGTCATGGCGATTTTTTCACCTGGCTGTTGGGTGACTGGTGAGGTCATCGCCACTTTCTGAGCTGATATGTTGTTACCAAATATATAATCTGCAATCAGCCGGAACCCATCGCTGATGGCTGTCTCACGATCGCCAGGAACGCTGACCTCAGCGACGATCATCGGTGTATAGTCTCGGATTTCAATCGCTCCATGCGCTTCAACAATATCGTACTTCGCCTGCTCCACGTTACTCACGATCGGCCCCCATAATATAGCCGCAACTGCCGCAAGTACCACGGCTCCCACCAATATCCACACGATCCGTTTTTTCATGTTTGTTGTACCTCATTTAGTGGTATCAGAAGGTCTGTCTGTAAATGTACCATGAGATAAGGACTTGTGATTAAGATTATTATCGACAAGATTGGGACTCGCCGATCTGTCTACGGTCACTCAACGGATACTTTCAGTACGTTAGAGACTTTACCAATAAAACAGGAAACGGTGATTTTGGGTCGTTTATCTCTTAGAGTGTTGGCTTATATTGGCGAACGTTCAACGGCGATTTCCGGTGGGTAACCTGTCGTTGAACGTCTTCTGAAACCCCCATCGTTGATGAGGCTGGCAAGGGTGAAAGCCGGCCACAACATGCCATTTGACATGACCCTCTGGAATGGGAAATATAGCCTGGAAACCCGACATCCAGATGCAGATAGCGGCCGGTTACAATCTGCACGCATCGATTGCCAGGCAGTTTGAACGAGCGGGTGGTATTCGTCCAGCTCCCCGACGGCGATCCCGGTTAGCGTTGACGCTTTCAGAACGGGAAGAGATTTCGCGAGGGATAGCCGCCGGTCTATCCATACGGGCTATTGCCCGTCAATTAGAGCGCTCCCCCTCGACGATTAGCCGGGAAATCAGTCGCAATGGTGGCCCTAAGCGTTATCGAGCTAATCAGGCAGATAAAGCCGCTTGGGATAGAGCGCATCGACCGAAACCCTGTAACCTGGCCGGCAACCGCATACTACGGCACATTGTGGCGAGAAAGCTCAGGTCACATTGGTCACCTGAGCAGATTGCGGGTTGGTTGAAAAGAACGTGCCCGGGGAATGAGAGCCATCAGGTGTCACACAAGACGATTTATCGCAGTTTGTTTATCCAGGCCCGGGGCGTACTGAAAAAGGAACTGCTTCAGTATCTTAGATCGAGGCGCACGATGCGCCGCTCCAAGCACGCCAGCCAGAAGGGTGAGGGGCATGGACAAATCACCAATGCGGTGTCTATACGGGAGCGGCCAGCCACTGTTGAGGATCGTGCCGTACCCGGTCACTGGGAAGGCGATCTCATCGAAGGCTCAAACCAGAGCTACATCGCGACTTTGGTGGAACGTCACTCACGCTATGTGATGTTGGCCAAGGTCACGGGGAAAGATACGGAAACCGTCTTATCCGCGCTCATCAAACAGTCACAGAAACTGCCCAGCGAGCTGTACAAATCATTGACCTGGGACCGAGGCAAAGAACTGGCAGACCATCAGCGCTTTACCCTGGCGACCGATATCAAGGTCTACTTTTGTTAAGGGTTGTAAGATGCCTGCCCCCAACGGTCTCAGGTCTTCGGCACTTGCCGTATCCGGAGACCGCTTAATAAAGCGCGTGAAGTTTATGACGGCGCGGATGTAGGCTGCCTGGGTCTGCGGTGCGAGTTTACGCAACTTCATGTCTTCGAGCATGCGTCGGCGTAACGGACTGATGGGCTTGGTATTGTGTGTCATGAGTCTGCTCCTGTGTTGAATCGAGGCGACATGCCTCTACCCTCAACATAGGAAACAGATGCTTAATGCATTGACACGCTCAAACCATGCCACCCACTACCGCTCGGCGAGCGGTTTAGTCC
>JARFQK010000061.1 GCA_029287815.1 Gammaproteobacteria bacterium | reverse complement strand
TAGCCCGCATTTCTCACCAGGCGGCGACGCATATTGATAAGGTATTGGCCAGACCGAGCAAGTTGCGATGATCGACAATACAGTGTGTTTTTCAAGCATGCCTATCACGGTTCAGGCTGGTCTTCGTGCCCGTAAGCTTGCTCTTCACTCAAACCGTAGCTAGTGCTACGCTTTTCGCTCCAGAGCGGCGCTTACGGGCACGAATCCTGCGCCTGCTCCCGTGATCCTGGTGAGAAATGCGGGCTAGCCCGCACTGCCGGCGCTTCGGTGACGAAGGGCCCGCCGCTTTATGTCACGACAATAAACACGTAAGCTAACGCGCCATGGATGAAGATCTTTCTGACGAGAGCCTGATGCTGAAATTCTCGCGCGGCAACGCTGATGCTTTCGAGGTCGTGTATCAGCGCCACAAGAACCCTTTGTATGGTTTCATTCTGCGCCAGTGCGAGCAAAGCTTCGTCGATGAGCTGTTCCAGGATATCTGGTTGAATGTGATCAACGCACGGTTCAACTATAAGGTGAAGGCTTCGTTCAAAACCTGGCTGTATCACATTGCACGGAACCGCATCATTGATCACTACCGCAGACAGAACATTCGCGCCGTTGACAATGATCCGGAACAGATCGGCAAGATCTGTGGCGCCAGCGATTCACAGCCGGAGAACCAGCTGGAGGCGAGCAGCCAGCTGCAACGGCTGATGAATGCGATCGCAGCGTTGCCCAACGAGCAGAAAGAAGCGTTTCTCCTCAGACAAGAGGCAGGGCTGACCGTAGACGAGATTGCGATAACGACCGGCGTCAGTTACGAAACAGCAAAAAGCCGTTTGCGTTACGCCATAAAGAAACTGCGCCAACAACTGGAGACGGATGATGAGCCATGATGATGAAAAGATCTCCAGCCTTTACCAGGAACTGGGGAAGCCTGCGCCACCAAAACAGCTCGACGAAGCGATACTTTCCGCCTCGCGCAAGGCCGTTGACAAATCACCCGGCAAAGCCCCGTTTTCCGGTGCCTGGCCCGCCGCTGCATCCGTTGCCGCGATTGTCGTCATTGCGCTCATCCTCGTGCCTGTGCTGAGAGAGCAAGCACCGGAGAGCACGCCAGAGCCATATTCCGCTGAGAACGATGCGATGGAAAACTTACAATCTGAAGTGCTACCGGATCTTGACCGCGATGCTGCAGCCATCGATAGCAGGGCGTATGCGCTGCCACCGGCCAGCGAGCTTACGATATTGCGGAATCCAGCTCCGTCAACCGAACAAGACGTCGTCGCCATTGAACCGACGGAGAAATCACGCTCGCGAATGGAGGCGGGGGACAGCGCGCCGTTTGCTGTGCTCACCCCCGAAATGTGGGAAGTCAAGATCGCCCAATTGATCGATCAAGGTGAGCGCGAGTTGGCAAGGGCTGAACTCGATAGACTGAAAGCGCACTTTCCAGAACATACGATCAATATCAACCTGGCCAGACAACTCAGTGATCAAAATGAATAAGCATATCTTTAACTTGAGCCTGACAGCGACCTATGTGCCTTCCGATAACCAAATGGACACGCTGGAGGTCACCGTCCTGGGCGAAGACGGATGGGAACCGCTCGAACTGAGCACGATGACACCCGGATTTCTGATCTATGTCTACGCGATGTTCACCTGCCAGCACCTGTATCTGCGCACCAATGGCACCGAGCGTGGCCTGGTGTTCGCAAGTTCAAAAGGTCATATCCTGGTGGAAACCAGCGCAGAATGGCTGCTGGAGAAAGTTGATGTGGATTTCCAGGTGAACCTGGCCGCGGGCGAAGCCAGCAGTGATGATGTCGACTATATCGTTTCTCGGATGCAACGCTGCCCGGTATCGAAAAACTTACCCGCCGGCATAGCAGTCCAAACCGCAGTAGAGTTCAACCATGACCGATAGCGAGAGCCAGACCGATTCAGTATGCGACCTGAGCCCACCTTCCTATAAAGGCGTTGAAATCGTGAACTTGCAACCCGCCCCGTCTCCGGTCGATCTCGGGTGACTAACCCGGATGTTGCACGAAGGATTTGGATTTTACGGGCATACTGGCAAAGCAGGTTGGGCGATCGCCCACGGATTCATAGCCTTAGCTATGGATCAAGGGGGATCGCTCAAGACGCGACGCCAGAATGTTCGTAAAACCAAATAGGACAAACTGCAACCGCATGGTACACCGCCAAACTCGGTCTATGTATTGGAAATTTTTAACACTTAACGGCCGCTACGTCCGCCTTCGTGCAACATGCGGGCTAACGCAAGATTATTGCACTAAGCCACCGGGTCAACAGGGTGATAACTCAATTCACCGCAAAGACGCAAAGCACACAAAGGTTGATTTTTTTGGCCTCCGCAGATCGATAACGTATGACATTTACCGCGCCGCGGAACGGGTTCAGTAAACGCTGAGAGTAGCACCTTGCGTTGTGTTCAGAGCTGCTGGTAGCCCGCATTTCTCACCAGGATCACGGGAGCAGGCGCAGGAGTTAGCCCGCCTGGTGAGAAATGCGGGCTAGCTGGTTGCATGGATCAACAACAGCTTTGGCTCATGGCTCCTCGCCATAATCGAACGTGATTTCCTCGCCGGGCTTTATATCGCTGATGGCATACAGATCCGGGCCATCGAACTCGGCATTGGGCTTGCTGCAATGATTCAGATAGCGCAGCATATTTTCGCCATCTATGCCTTCCCATTCACCATCATCCTGCTCCACCCACAGTACATGCATGCCATTATCCTTCACCTTGGGGCCATGGTAACGCCCCAGATAAGCCCCGTTTTTGATCTTGCCTCGGGAAAAAAGCCCCTTGCCATGAATCTCGGAGTCATCCACAAAAAAATGCTTCTTCAGTTTATTATTGCTTTTCATAGGCTCTTGCAGTGAAGTTCAAAACGCTTGCTTCCTATATTAAGCAATTGATTCGGGGATATCAAAATTCGAACCCGATGAAATGCTCAGCCAGGTCGTACTTCGTTTGCACAGCCTCGGAGGGACCAACCAAGTTGACATTATCAACAAGGTCACAGGCTATTTGGCTACGCATCTGCTATATAGGCAGTGGCAAGGGCGATTCACCTAAAACAAAACACAAACGATTAGCGAGGACTCGATCATGGGGCTCAACGTGAAAGCATTTGCTTTGACTGCTGCAATTGTATGGGGTTTGGTTATGCTGGCCGTAGGGCTTGCCAACATGACATGGCCGGAATACGGCGGCTCCTTTCTGAGAGTGATGACGTCACTCTATCCCGGCCATATACACGACGGCAGTCTCTACCAGGTCATGATCGGTGGGGCTTACGGTGCGGTAGACGCATTGATCGGCGGCGCAGTTTTTGCGTGGATCTACAACCTGCTCAACTAAGCGCTCTATCCGGACAGCACGCCCCGCAGGCTTGCGGGGCTTTTAATTGCGCGGCGGTTGGATTCTAGCTGGCACTCAATGTCAGTGATGATGACCTTCCGGGCCATGAACATGACCGTGTGCGATCTCTTCCTGGGAAGCATCGCGCACATCGATCACGGTCACATCGAAGTTCAGGTCGACGCCGGCAAGCGGATGATTGCCATCGACCACAACATGCTCCTCGGCAACTTCGCTCACGGTAACGACCAGCATTTCACCATTGGGCCCCTGGGCGTGAAACTGGCTACCGACAGCGATCGCGGAGACATCTTCGAACATGGACTTGGGTACTTGCTGCAGCATGGCGTCATTACGCGCACCATAGCCTTCTTCCGGGGCAACAGTAACCGTCACGACATCGCCGATAGACTTTCCGGTAAGCGCGCTTTCCAGGCCGGGAATGATATTACTGGCACCGTGTAGATAGGCGAAACTGCCATCATCAGACTTATCGATAATCTGGCCATCA
>JARFQK010000060.1 GCA_029287815.1 Gammaproteobacteria bacterium | reverse complement strand
ATTATCGCATCCCGCCACAGCGGTGTTTCGCCTGGTCGAGGCTCCAGAATTGGGTTGTCTGCTGCATCTTTGAAGCTGACCGATTGTGCGCCGAGCGCGAGCAGAGTCTGTTCGACATCTTGATAGTTCTTGGAACTCGCTACGATTGAAATCTGAAACCAGAGCTTGCGCATAGCCCGAATGTTACCCGAAACGAAGATTTCAGGAACACGTGCGTGCGTCGCTGCGGGCGCATTTCAAGCCCCGTCATTGCGAGGAGCGACAGCGACGTGGCAATCTCCAAAAGTCCGCGGGCTAGTCACATCCGTGTAACTTGCCCCTTCGGGCCGCACTTAGTGCGTTAATCTTTCTCCCGGAAAGATTCATGCTTCGCTGCGCTCGCTATGACGGCAAGAGCCGAAATCTGTCTCAAATCAGTGCGATTACAGTCTCACCCGGAAATCGTCAGTCCCGGATTAGAAAGACGACGCATGGTGCACCAGAAGGTTAGCCCGCATTTCTCACCAGGCGGCGTCTCTTACTGATAATGCATTGGCCCGATTGAGAAAGTTCAGATGATCGCAAATACAATGTGTTCTTCAAGCATGCCTATCACGGTTCAGGCTGGTCTTCGTGTTCGTAAGCTTGCTCTTCACTCAAACCGTAGCTATTGCTACGCTTTTCGCTCCAGATCGGCGCTTACGAACACGAATCCTGCGCCTGCTCCCGCGATCCTGGTGAGAAATGCGGGTTAGGGTCGGGCGCAGTTTCACAGAGAACGGGCCGGTGATCGGCTTGCCTAACGCCGGCGCGGCAAGTAAATTTAAGGCATGAGTGAGGTTTTCTTGCAGAAAGGTCGTGAATCCTTGCTAGCCCAGGATTACATGGCCGCAAAACGAGAATTCAACCAAGCGTTGAATGCGAGTGGGGAGCATCATCATCTTTCAAACAGGATTACTTCCTTCCTTGGGCTGGCCCAGGTTCTGACATCCGACCGCAACGGACTGCTGTTATGCCGGGATGCTGCGGGTGCCGAGGTCGCCGACGCCGATGTCTATCTGAATCTTGCTTGTGCAGAATGGCATCTGAATAATCGAAAACGTGCTTTCGAAGCGATCACTCGCGGTCGAGAGATCGACGCTCGACATCCGCAACTGCTCAAGGCTGCGCAGCTGCTCGATGCGCGCAGAAAAGTCGTGCTGCCGTTTTTGAAGCGAGAACATGTTCTGAATCGCTTGCTCGGACGAATGTGGCGGAAACGGCCGGTCGAATTGACTGTGCACACACTGTTGAGCTGACTGCGGCGATCCTGGGTTTCTAATTCCCTGTCAAGATCTGTTATATTTGAGCCGGGAGTTGGCCAGGCAGTCGCTCCGATCCGGTCATTTGCCGGGTCGGGGAGGAAAGTCCGGGCTCCGCAGGACGGGATGCCAGGTAACGCCTGGGGGGTGAAAACCTACGGAAAGTGCCACAGAAAAGACACCGCCCGACCGCTCTCGTGTGGTCGGGTAAGGGTGAAATGGTGCGGTAAGAGCGCACCGCATGGCTGGTAACAGGCATGGCAGGGTAAACCCCATCCGGAGCAAGACCAAATAGGGGAACGCCGGTGTGGTCCGCACTGTTCCCGGGTAGGTTGCTAGAGATGCTCGGTGACGAGCATCCCAGATGAATGACTGCTCAACGACAGAACCCGGCTTATCGGCCGACTCCCACATTTCCTTTGCAACTTTCCGTGCCGATGGCCCCAGATTTCCCGCCACTTTTCCTCATTAACCGCCAAAGACTTAAAGTGGATTATTAGCTTGTATGAGCAAGCTGATGATTTGGAATGATCAAGGATCGCGTTTCCATTTGCGCTGCGATTTCTTAGCTAAGTTGCTGTGAGATATGACATTTTCCTTACAAAATTAGCATTGAAAAAACTTGACAGTGTGGGGAACAGGTACCTATAGTGTATTTGTGTGGAGGAAAGTGGGAAATAGTGGGATAAAGCCAGAGTATGAGTTTTCGTGGGATCAACAATCTTACGCTGGATACCAAGGGCAGGATGGCGATGCCAT
This sequence comes from Gammaproteobacteria bacterium, assembly GCA_029287815.1. GTDB lineage: Bacteria > Pseudomonadota > Gammaproteobacteria > SZUA-229 > SZUA-229 > JABDQW01. Next base: position 20,834 of record JARFQK010000060.1, on the reverse strand, counting down.
CACGTTACCGCGAGCGCTTGCAAGAGATTTGCGGAGGTCGTGTGGTCATAACGGTGGATCAAGATCATTGCCTGCTCGTATATCCGCTGCCCGAATGGGAAATCATCGAAAACAAACTGGTTAATTTGCCGAGTCTGAACAAGCAGGCGCGGCTATTGCAGCGCCTGCTGATCGGTTATGCGACCGAATGCGAAATCGACAGCCAGGGGAGAGTCCTGCTGCCACCGATGTTGCGCGAGTTTGCTGGATTGAACAAGAAAGCCGTTTTGATCGGGCAGGGAAAAAAATTCGAGATCTGGGACGAGGACGCCTGGACCGAAAGCCAGGGAGAATGGGTTGAGAGCGTGAAGAATGGTGATGATGATCTTCCAGCTGCTTTAGAAGAATTGTCGCTTTGATGCGAATGGATTCGGATCTGGCTCACCTGCCGGTCTTAGCAGAAGAAGCGATCAACGCACTCAACATCAAGGCCAACGGGGTTTATATCGATGCAACGTTTGGCCGCGGAGGTCATTCGCGAGCCATTCTGAAAAACCTGGGTAACGATGGGCGCTTGATGGCCCTGGACCAGGACCCGGAGGCGATCGCGTTTGGACGCCGGATTTTCAGCATGGAGCGACGGATCGAAATTATTCACTGCAACTTTAGGCAGGTGGCACGCGTGGTTGCGGAACGTGGCTTGAACAAGAAAATACACGGTGTGTTGATGGATCTGGGCGTATCATCACCGCAGCTGGATGATGCCGCCCGGGGGTTCAGCTTCAGTCGTTCCGGCCCACTTGATATGCGTATGAACCCGGGAGAGGGCCAGAGTGCGAGGGAGTGGCTTGCGACAGTAAGCGTTGATGATCTGGCGGCGGTATTGAAAAAGTATGGCGAGGAAAGATCGGCGCGGCGCATCGCGCGGGCAATTATCGAGAGTAGAGGGCATATGGAAATCACCGATTCCAAACAATTGGCTGATGTTATTGTCAGAGCGGTTCCGGGATATGAAAAGCACAAGCATCCAGCGACGCGTACCTTTCAGGCAATAAGAATCTTTATCAATCAGGAACTACAGGCGTTACTGGAGGGTCTTCAGGGCGCTGCATCTGTGCTTGCGGTGAGCGGAAGACTGGCTGTGATCAGTTTTCACTCTCTTGAAGACCGGATCGTGAAGCGATTCATGCGTGAACTTTCCAGTCCGCCCAAGATGCCGGCGGGTTTGCCCGTCATGAACGCGGATAGCAGTGTCCCGTTCAGGCTGGTCGGCAAACCGGCCACCGCAACTGAGGATGAAATAAAAGGAAACCCGCGTGCCCGCAGTGCGCGTCTGAGGGTTCTGGAGCGTGTGCTGTGAGCGACCGACCTCATCTCGTAGTGCTGGCGATCTTTCTGACCTTCGTGGTTCTCGCCAGTGCGATTGGCCTTGTGTATACCAAGCACCAGACACGCAAGTTGTTCGTCGAACTGGAGCAGTTGCGCAAGGAGGTGGTCAGCCTGAATACCGAATGGGGACAATTGCAGTTGGAACAGAGTGCCTGGTCGGACCAGAGCCGCGTCGAGCGAATCGCGAGAGAGCGGCTGGGTATGGTCAGCCCCGAGGCAGAACAAATGGCTTTCATCAAACCATGAAAATGTTGTCAAATGTCGACAGTCAGCGCAACGCCGGCAAGGCATTGATGCCGTGGCGCCGCGTGTCCGTGCTGGTTTGTTTTTTTGCTGTCGTCGTTCTGCTGACTGCTCGTGCCCTGGATATGCAGGTTCTGCGCAGCGCTTTTTTCGAACAGCAAGGTGAGGCCAGGCAGTTACGCTACGTGAAGATTCCGGCGAACCGCGGCGACATCATCGATCGGAACGGTGAACCGCTGGCGATCAGCACGCCGGTGAAGAGTATCTGGCTTAATCCTCAGGAGTTCCCGGCCGATGACGATTCGGTCAGGCAGTTGGCAAGCTTGCTGGCGATCGAGCCAAAAAAGCTGACCAGAAAGATTGCTGCTTATCATGATCGTGAGTTCATGTACCTGAAGCGGCATGTGTCGCCGGAGTTGGCGAATCGTTTGCTGGCACTGGGGATGCCGGGCGTCGCATTGCAGGATGAATATCGCCGCTATTACCCGGCCGGTGAGGTTGCCTCGCATTTGATCGGCTTTGTCAACATCGACGATCATGGCCAGGAAGGGATTGAGCTTGCCTTCGATGACTGGCTCAAAGGTGAACCGGGGCGCAAACAGGTCATTCGAGATCGCTATGGTCGGGCAGTGGATGATGTCAAACGGATCAGCGCGTCGGAACCGGGTAAACCGATTCGGTTGAGTGTTGACAAGCGATTGCAGTATTTAACCTATCGAACCTTGAAAGCAGCTGTTTTGAAACACAATGCGGTCGCAGGTTCTGCGGTGGTGCTCGATGCCGATACCGGCGAAGTGCTGGCTATGGCTAATCAACCGTCTTTCAATGTAAATGACAGGAGTCAGATGCAACCCGGCACGACGCGCAATCGCGCAATGATCGACGTATTCGAGCCGGGCTCGACCATGAAGCCGTTTACGATAGCAGCGGCGTTGGAGAGTGGGCGCTGGCGGGATTATTACAAGGTTGAAACCGGGCCTGGCTATATGCGAGTAATGGGCAATACCATTCGCGACACGCGTAATTTCGGTGATCTGGATGTCGCTGGAGTTATTGTTAAGTCCAGCAATGTGGGTATCAGCAAAATAGCTCTGTCACTGGATGCAGAGCAGCAATGGGCAATGTACCAGCGTCTCGGCTTCGGGGTCGATACCGGTAGCGGCTTCCCGGGCGAAGCGAGCGGGCGCCTGTCAGATAATGCATTGAAGAATGACTTCGAACGCGCCACGCTGGCGTTCGGTTACGGGGTCTCCGTTACCGCATTACAGCTCGCGCGCGCCTATGCAGCAATCGCGGCCGATGGCTACCTCAAACCGGTGAGTCTGCTGTACCAGCCGCAGGCGCCGTTGGGCGAACGCATCATGTCGGCAAAGACGGCGGTGGCGTTGCGCGATATGATGCAACAGGTCGTCAGCGCGAAGGGTACGGCCAGGCAGGCGACGGTGGCCAACTACAGTGTCGCCGGAAAGACCGGCACGGTGCACAAATTTACCGCGGGCGGGTATGCCGATGATCGCTATCTCGCTCTTTTTGCCGGTATGGTTCCGGCGCAAGATCCTGAGCTGGTTATGGTGGTCATCATCGATGAGCCGCGAAACAGTGAGTATTTTGGCGGCGAGGTTTCCGCTCCGGTATTCAGCAAGGTCATGGCCGGTGCAATGCGTTTGCTCGACATACCGCCCGACAATGTCGAAGCCGGAAAGCTGGTCCACGACAGTCAGGACCAAGAGATGCAACGCAAGGATACGGCTATTTCGCAACAAGAATTCCAGGCGCCAGCAGGAGAAAACACATGATGCCGGCGCTGCAACCCGATCGCGGCGTGACACTGCGAAGCTTGCTGATCGACTTGATCGAGCCGGCGAAGTTGGCTGCTGTCGGGCAGCGCGTTGTCGATGGCATTGCCCAGGACAGTCGCGAAGTCGGGCCCAACTATCTATTCATTGCAGTCAGCGGCGCGGTGTCGCATGGCCTGGAGTATGTCGAGGAGGCTGTTGCAGCCGGAGCGACGGTGATTCTGTGTGACGATTCTGCCGATGAGTGCCGGCCGATGTTGGATGCCGTCGATGAACAGGTCTTGTGTCTGCAGCTTGAGGGCTTGAAGAACCATATCGGTCTGATCGCCTCGCGTTTCTTCGGTCACCCGTCGCGCGATCTGAAACTGATCGGCGTGACCGGCACGGACGGAAAGACGTCGGTCAGCCATTACCTGGCCCAGTGCCTGCATACACCCGCATCGCCATGTGGACTGTTGGGCACCCTGGGTAACGGCTTAATGCCGAACTTGAGATCGACCGGGCTGACGACAGCGAGCGCTGTCCAGGTGCAACGCAGTCTCGCCGAGCTGGTGGCCGAGGGCGCGCGAACCGCTGCGATGGAAGTGTCATCCCACGGTTTGGATCAGGGGCGTGTTGATGCGGTTGAATTTGACACCGCCGTGTTCACCAATTTGTCACAAGACCATCTCGACTACCATGGCAGCATGGAAGCCTACTTCGAGGCCAAAGCGAAACTGTTTCAGGTAACGGGGCTGAGGTCGGCTGTGGTCAATCTTGACGATGCGTTTGGCCGTCTGCTGGCGCCACGGTATCGTGATCGCGTGATGCTTTGCGGCTACAGCCTGTCCGATCAAGTCGAGTCGCTGGCTGAATATGCCGACCATATTGTTGCTGCGAAGACGATCAGGCCAAGGAAACACGGTTTCGAGGTCGACGTCGTGACGCCCGCAGGCCCCGGTCGCTTCGAACTGAACTTGCTCGGGCGCTTCAATGTTTCCAATGCCTTGGCTGTGCTCGCCGCCCTGCTATTGAGTGGTTTGAAGCTGCCGCAGGCGCTGAGACGGTTACAGGCCATCAGGCCAGTTGCCGGTCGCATGGAGCTGATTGTGGTCGCTGATCGACCCACTGTGATCGTCGATTATGCCCACACACCACAAGGCATCGTTTCGGCCTGCGCAGCGGCAAAGGAGCATTTGGCGAGTAAGCTTTGGTGCGTGTTCGGCTGCGGTGGCGATCGCGACCGCAGGAAACGTCCACTGATGGCTGAAGCGGCAGAAAAGTGCGCAGACCGCGTCATCGTGACCAGTGACAACCCCAGGCATGAGGACCCGCAGTCGATCATGGCTGAGATTATGACTGGATTCGCGAACCCAGAAATTGTTGACTACTATGTCGATCGTCACGACGCCATCAGACACGCGATCGACCATGCGGGCGCTGAGGACGTTATTCTGATCGCTGGCAAAGGACATGAAATGTTCCAGGTCATCGGCGATCAACGCATTGCGTTCGATGATCGCAGGATTGCACGCGAACTGCTCGAGAGCACGAAGCATGGGGTAGGGGTGCACAGATGATGCGAATGTCAGAGGCGGCCGTGGCGCTCGAAGGTGAATTGATCGGCCCGGATGAGCTGTTTTCGGCGGTGTCCAAGGATACCCGCGACCTCAGCCCTGGCGCGCTTTACGTCGCGTTGGAAGGCGAACGCTATAATGGTCACGACTTTGTCGAACAAGCAGCCGCAGCCGGTGCAGCCGGTGCTGTCGTAAGCCAACGCCAGACTGTCGCGTTGCCGCAGATCTGCGTGACCGACACCAGGCTGGCTCTAGGTCAACTCGCTGCGCATTGGCGAGACCGGTTCCAGGGCAAGCTTGTAGGTATCACTGGCAGCAACGGAAAAACGACCGTAAAGGAAATGACTCGTTGCATACTTGATCAGGCTGCCGGCGCTGATCATGTATTGTCGACGGCGGGTAATCTCAACAACGACATTGGCATGCCGATGACACTGCTGAATCTTCGCGCGCAGCATGAGTATGCCGTGATTGAGATGGGTGCCAACCATCCTGGCGAGATTGATTACATGACACACATTGCGCAACCGCACGTGGCTGTCATCACCAATGCCGGTCCTGCTCATCTCGAAGGCTTTGGCTCCATAGATAAGGTTGCGAGCTCAAAGGCAGAGATCTACGCTGGCATCACACCGGGCGGGACTGCCGTGATCAATGCCGATGATGTGTATGCCGATTACTGGAAAGGCATATGTGCGAGCCTGGATTCGGGTCTGCGCGTGTTGACTTTTTCGATGCAGGATCAGACTGCCGATGTATTTGGAGCGGTCATCGGCGCAGGCGCGCAGACCGAACTGGGAATCACCACCCCACAGGGCCATCGTGCAGTAAGCCTTGCTGTTCCAGGTGTGCACAATATGATGAACGCGCTGGCTGCGTCAGCTTTGACTATGGCGCTTGGCATCGCGTATGACGATATCGTAGCCGGGCTCAATCGTTTCGGCGGTGTCTCCGGCAGGCTGGCCACTTCCCGCACCGCATCCGGGGCCCGCATCATCAATGATACCTACAACGCCAATCCACAGTCACTGAAGGCGGCGATGAATGTGCTCGCGGTCGATGGAGCGGATTCCTGGCTCGTGCTGGGGGATATGGCCGAACTCGGTGACGAGAAAGAACAGGCGCACCGAATCGCCGGTGAACAGGCGCAGGATCTCGGTATCAAGCATTTGCTTGCCACTGGTGATCTGGCGCGATTTGCAGTAGAAGCCTTTGGTGAGGGAGCGCATTTTTTTGCGGACCGCCAGCAGCTGATCGACGCATTGGTACGGGGCATCACGCCGGATTCGGTCATACTGGTAAAGGGTTCTCGCAGCATGGCGATGGAGCAAGTTGTAAATGCCCTTACCGGCGGTCGCGGCGAACAGGGGGGCAGCTGATGCTGTTATACATCACCGAATTCCTCGAGCAGTTCCACAGTGGCTTCAATGTGTTTCAGTACCTGACCTTGCGCGCGATACTCGGTACCATAACAGCGCTGCTGCTCTCTCTAATAATCGGCCCGTCGATGATACGCAAGCTTACCGCCTACAAGATCGGTCAGCAGGTGCGTGATGATGGGCCACAGACGCATTTGTCGAAAGCCGGGACGCCAACCATGGGTGGGTCGCTGATTCTGATTTCAATCGCAATCAGTACCTTGCTGTGGAGTGATCTTGCGAATCATCAGATGTGGGTGGTTTTGATCGTTACCCTGCTGTTCGGCTTGATTGGTGGAGTGGATGATTACCGCAAGCTTCTCTACGGCAATTCCAAAGGCCTGTCGGCAAGAACCAAATATTTCTGGCAAACAGTTTTTGGATTGGGTGCGGCGACAGTCATTTACCAGCTGGCAGAGTCGCCGATCGAAACCGCTCTGATCATGCCTTTTCTGAAGGATGTTGCGATTGATCTGGGCGCGTTCTTCGTGCTGTTCAGTTATTTCGTGATCGTTGGTGCGAGCAATGCAGTCAATCTAACCGATGGTCTCGATGGATTGGCTATTATGCCGACCGTCATGGTGGCGGGGGCGCTGGGCGTCTTCGCCTATGCGACCGGGCACTCCAACTTCGCGGATTATCTGGGCATCCCGTATGTGGCCGGTGTCGGTGAATTGATCATTTTCTGCGGTGCACTGGTGGGTGCCGGACTGGGTTTCCTCTGGTTCAATACTTACCCGGCGCAGGTATTCATGGGGGACGTCGGCGCACTGGCGCTGGGTGCGGCCTTGGGCGTGGTGGCGGTGCTGGTCAGGCAGGAGATCGTGCTGTTGATCATGGGCGGCGTGTTTGTGATGGAAACAGTATCGGTTATTCTCCAGGTCGGCTCATACAAGCTCACCGGTCGGAGAATTTTTCGGATGGCGCCATTGCATCATCATTTCGAACTGAAAGGCTGGCCCGAGCCCCGTGTGATCGTGCGCTTCTGGATCATCACCGTGGTGCTGGTGCTGGTGGGTTTGGCTTCGTTAAAGGTGCGCTAGTGAGGCGATGTTTGAAGTACAAGTCAGGAATGATGCGATGACCAGGCCAAATGTTGTCGCAAATGCCTATACCCTGGTCGTTGGCCTCGGCGTGACCGGATTGTCCGTCGTGCGTTACCTGCACGGTCTGGGAGAAAGTATGATTGTGGTCGACAGCAGGGACATCCCACCTGCAATCAATGAATTTAGACAGGCGTTTGGTAGTGTGCCGCTGTACACTGGCAAGTTTGATAAAAAACTGTTCATCAATGCGCAGCGCATCGTTGTCAGTCCGGGTATTCCGCTGAGTAACCCTGCCTTGCAGCAGGCCCGCGATCATGGCATCGAAATAAGCGGCGATGTTGATTTATTCGCGCATGAAGTCGATGCGCCCGTTGTCGCGATAACCGGCTCTAACGGCAAGAGCACCGTGACGACATTGTTAAAATCGATGGCAGAAAAGGCCGGAATCAATGCCGCCGCCGGGGGTAATCTCGGTGTCCCTGTTCTCGATATGCTCGATCACGCGAACGAGCTTTATGTGCTTGAGCTCTCCAGTTTTCAGCTGGAGACCTTGGAACGCCTTCCTATGGCTGCCGCGGTCGTTCTGAATGTCAGTCCCGACCATATGGACCGCTATGCCGATCTGAACGCCTACGCAATGGCCAAGCAGGTGATCTATGAGAACGCCGCGTGTGCGGTCGTCAATCGTGATGATGCGCTCGTCAGTAGAATGCCCAGCCATCATCAGCGCGTGGTTGGCTTTTGCCTGCATGAGCCTGCCGATGGTGACTTTGGTCTTTGTGTCCGTGACGGCGAAGAGCATCTCTGCTATGGCGATCAGCTGTTGCTCAAGGCATCGGAGCTGAAGATCCGTGGTCGCCACAACCAGGCCAATGCGCTCGCCGCACTGGCTTTGGGCGTCAGTATTGATCTGCCAATGCATGCTATGCTGGAGGCGCTCCGGGCATTTCCCGGTCTCCCGCATCGCAGCCAGTGGGTCGCCGAGATCAATACCGTCAGCTGGTACAATGATTCCAAAGGCACCAATGTGGGTGCGACGCTGGCGGCTATTGAGGGCCTGCCTGGCAAGCACGTGCTGATTGCCGGCGGTCAGAGCAAGGGTGCCGATTTCGGACCTCTGCGCTCGGCTGCCGAGCGCAAACTACGAGCTATCGTTTTGATCGGTGAGGACGCAGACAAGATAGCCCGCAGCGTGGATGAGAGCGTGCCTGTCCGGTTTGCTGCTGATATGAGCGAAGCGGTCAGAATGGCTGCCGGTTTCGCCCAGCCCGGTGATAGTGTCCTGCTGTCGCCTGCCTCTGCGAGTTTTGACATGTTTCGTGGCTTTGAGGATCGCGGTGAGGCGTTCATCAAAGCGGTAGCGGAGCTGGAATCATGAGCAATACAGCTACTTCAGGCAGGGTGGCGCCGCGATCGAAACGCGCGATCGGGATGCGATTGGATGGGCTCGATCCGGTGCTGCTCATTGCGAGCCTGGCGCTTCTGGGTATCGGCCTGGTCATGGTCGCTTCTGCATCGATCAGTATCGCCGATCGCAACCTGTCGTCACCATTTTATTATCTGCAGCGACAGACGCTGTACGTGATGCTCGGCTTGATGGCTGGCTGGCTGGTTTATCAGCTCCGGCTGGTGTACTGGGAGAAATCGGGCATGGCCCTGCTGGGATTGTCCCTGTTTCTTCTGATCATGGTGCTGATACCCGGTATAGGAAAAGAGGTCAATGGCAGCACGCGTTGGATTTCACTAGGTGTTTTCAACTTGCAGGTTTCGGAGGCTGTCAAGCTGTTTCTGATTATCTACGTGGCAGGTTATCTGGTACGTCACGGCGAAACCGTGAGAACGTCGATCTGGGGCTTTATCAAACCCATGATGATGATTGGGCTCGCCGCATTTCTGCTGCTGGAGCAGCCGGATTTCGGGGCAACCGTCGTGATCATCGGCACTGTTCTGGCGATGATGTACCTGGGCGGTGTCCACTTCGTGCAGTTCCTGATCTTTGTCGGGCTGTTCAGCACGGCGGCATACCTGCTGATTGTGACTTCGCCCTACCGTATGGAGCGCATGACGTCCTTCCTTAATCCGTGGGCTGATCCTTACAACAGCGGTTTTCAGCTTACACAGTCGCTGATTGCCATCGGAACGGGCGGCTGGTTTGGCACCGGGCTTGGCGGCAGCGTGCAAAAACTGTTTTATCTGCCCGAGGCACATACCGATTTTCTGTTCGCGGTCTTATCAGAAGAGCTGGGATTTCTCGGTGTTTTTACAGTAATCGCGCTCTACGCGGTGGTGTTCTATCGCGCAACACAAATCGGCCTGCAAGCTGAAAAATGCGGCAATCGTTTTGCGGCCTATGTTGCTTACGGCATCGGTATCTGGCTTGCCATGCAGGCAACCATCAACATCGGCGTCAATATGGGCGTGCTGCCGACCAAAGGGCTGACATTGCCGATGATGAGCTATGGCGGCAGCAGCGTGATCATTTGTTGCATGGCCATTGGTCTGCTGTTGCGGATCCATCATGAGTGCGCTGAGTATAAGCAACAAGCGATCAATCGCAGAGCTGCTCGCAAGGGTGACCGCAAGCGTTCAAGCGGGCGGAGGTCAGAGAGATGATGGCGGTAGCGCCAATTCTGATCATGGCTGGCGGAACCGGTGGCCACGTATTTCCCGCGCTGGCGGTCGCGAACGAGTTACGTGCGCGCGGCGTTCCCGTCGTCTGGTTGGGCACACGCGCAGGTATCGAAGCTCGTTTGGTCACGCAGGCGGGCTATCAGATTGAATGGCTGAGTATTACCGGGCTGAGAGGAAAAAACACAGCTACGCTGATGCTGGCGCCGATCAGGCTGGTGATTGCCTGTGTACAGGCTTTGCGCGTGCTCTTGCAGAGGAAGCCCGGCGCCGTGCTGGGTATGGGTGGGTTCGTTGCCGGCCCGGGTGGCTTGATGGCGTGGCTGACGCGCCGCCCGCTGATCATTCACGAACAAAATGCAGTCGCCGGTCTGACCAATCGGCTACTGTCACGTGTGGCGAATCAGGTGCTTGAAGCGTTCCCAGGCACCTTTGATGACAGCGTCGCAGCGGTCGGCAATCCGGTGCGCAAGGAAATTCAGCGGCTGCCAGATCCGCGCTCACGCATCGCCAATCGCAAGGATGCACTGCAACTGCTGGTGATCGGCGGCAGTCTGGGCGCCCAGCGGTTGAACGAAATCGTTCCCGAGGCGATCGGTCTTATGCTCGAAGACGCCCGGCCGAGAGTGCTGCATCAGACCGGACGCGCCAAGTTAGAGATGACGCGGCAGCGATACAACGACTACGGCGTCGAAGCGCGAATCGAAGAATTCATAGACGATATGGCGGCAGCGTACGGCTGGGCCGATCTGGTGATATGCAGGGCAGGGGCAATGACCGTGTTCGAACTCGCAGCAGCCGGGGTCGCTTCGATATTGGTGCCCTATCCCTACGCCGTTGATGACCACCAGACGGCCAATGCCCAATACCTGGCGGATGCGGGTGCGGCGATCGTCAAGCAGCAGCGTGATCTGACCAGCGAATGGTTGAGCGAAACGATTACCGAAATGACCCGGCAACGCGATCGCTTGGTCAGCATGGCGAGCGCTGCGCGCAAGATCGCGAAGCCCGATGCTGCCAGTCAGGTTGCCGACTGCTGCATGCAGGCAGGTGGAATGGCATGATCACCGATCATTCAGACTTGACGCCCTTTATGCAACGCGTGCGCAAAGTGCATTTTGTCGGCATCGGCGGCGTTGGCATGAGTGGCATTGCTGAGGTGATGAATACGATAGGATACGAGGTCAGTGGCTCGGACATCGCCGAGAGCCCGACGACGGTTAAACTCGAGGCAGCGGGTATCAGGGTCTACAGCGGCCATAGCGCTGAACATGTCAGCGACGTCGATGTTGTCGTCACTTCCAGTGCTGTCTCGGCAGAAAACCCCGAGGTCAAGGTCGCGCGGGCACGCATGATACCCGTGGTGCCACGGGCGGAAATGCTCGCCGAGCTGATGCGTTTCAGTAATGGCATCGCCGTTGCCGGTACTCATGGTAAGACAACCACAACGTCGTTGATCGCCAGTGCGCTGGCGGAAGGTAATCTTGATCCGACCTACGTGATCGGTGGCAAACTCAACAGCTCGGCGAGCAATGCCAAACTTGGCAGTGGACAATACCTGGTTGCTGAAGCCGATGAAAGCGACGCGTCGTTTTTGTATCTTCAGCCAATGCTGGCAGTGATTACCAATATCGATGCGGACCATTTGAGCGCCTACGATGGCGACTTCGATCGCTTACGCGATGCGTTTGTCGAGTTCTTGCATCATTTACCGTTCTACGGGCTCGCCATTGTCTGCGTTGATGATGACAATGTCCGTCGAATGCTTCCGCAGATTACGCGACCCGTTATTCGTTACGGTATCGAGCAGGATGCGGATGTGTGTGCATCCAACATCAGTACATCGGGCCTGCAGACCTCATTTGATGTGATGCTTCCGGACAGTGAAATCCCGTTGCAGGTCACGTTGAACCTGCCAGGGCGACACAATATTCTCAATGCCCTGGCTGCAATTGCGGTTGCCTACGAACTCGGCGTCGACAAGGCTGCGATCAAGACCGCGCTGAAGAACTTTGCGGGTATCGGCAGGCGCATGCAGGTCTACGGTGATATCAAGATCCGTGACGGTGTCATCACCATGGTTGACGATTACGGTCATCATCCGACAGAGGTCGCCGCCACGTTGCAGGCTGCTCGCAGCAGCTGGCCCGATAGACGTCTGGTTGTTGTGTTTCAGCCGCATCGCTACAGCCGAACACGTGATTTGTTCGATGACTTTTCAGCGGTGCTGGCAGACGTTGACGTTCTGTTGATCTGTAAGGTTTATGCTGCGGGTGAAAAGCCGATCAAAGGTGCGAATGCGCGCGCTTTGTGCGCGGCGATACGCCAGCGTGGCAAGGTCAATCCGATTCTTGTCAAAGATATCGAAGAGATTGACAAGGAGCTGACATCGATCTTACGCGATGGTGATGTGCTGTTGACACTGGGTGCCGGCAGCGTGGGGCGGGTCGCGGCGGAGCTGCCGCAGAAGTTGCAGGAGGCGGCATGATATGGGAGCTGCCGCGGACATGATGATGCCAGAACTGAGAGGTGAGCTGCGCTTTAATGAGCCGATGGCACGTCATGTCAGCTGGCGGGCGGGCGGTGAGGCCAGGCTTTATTTCGTGCCCGCCGATCTGGCGGATCTTGGCCTGTTGCTTGCTTCGCTGCCGCACGATGAGGAAATTCTCTGGCTCGGGCTCGGAAGTAATACACTGGTCCGCGACACGGGCTTCGATGGCACTGTGATCGCCCTGCAAGGCATTTTGAACAAACTCGAACGGCTGGATGCTGATCGCGTCTACGCCGGAGCGGGGGTCACCGGTGCAAAACTGGCGCGATTCTGTGCAAAGGAGGGCTTGGTCGGCGCCGAGTTTTTTGCGGGGATACCCGGTCTGGTAGGCGGCGCGCTTGCGATGAATGCTGGTGCCTTTGGCGGCGAAACCTGGCGTCATGTGATCAGTGTCGAAACCATCGACCGCAGCGGCGTGCAGCACAGGCGGCTTGCTGAGGAATATCACGTCGGTTATCGCCGTGTAACCGGACCAGCCGATGAGTGGTTTACTGCCGCGGTCTTTAAATTTGAGCAGGGCGATGGCGCTCGCGCCAGCGCAACGGTCAAGCAGCTCCTGGCCAGACGTGCTGAAACACAGCCGATGGGTGCGGCGAGCTGTGGCTCGGTATTCACGAATCCACCGAACGATTATGCTGCCCGGCTGATCGAAGCCAGTGGTTTGAAGGGTTACCGCATTGGTGGTGCGGTCGTGTCTGACAAGCACGCGAATTTCATCTTGAACGACGATCATGCCACGGCAAGCGATATCGAGTTGCTGATCAAACATGTGCAGAAGACCGTGCTGGAAAGACAGGGTGTCATGCTCCAAACCGAAGTGCGGATCGTCGGAGGTGAGCGATGAGTGCTGCGCTTACGGATGAGTTCGGCAAAGTGGCCGTATTGATGGGCGGATGGTCGGCTGAGCGTGATATTTCGCTGTTGAGTGGCAAGGCGGTTTTAAATGCCCTGCTGGAAAACAACATTGATGCACACGGCGTCGATGCCGGTCGCGATATCGCTGATGTGCTCCGTGCTGGCTGCTTTGATAAGGTGTTGATCATGTTGCACGGACGCGGTGGCGAAGACGGTGCCATGCAGGGCCTGCTGGAGGTTATGGGTTTGCCATACACCGGGTCGGGCATACTGGGATCAGCTCTGGCTATGGACAAGTTGCGCTGCAAACAAGTCTGGGCTGCCGAGGGATTCCCGATACCGGACTATGTGCTGATTGAGACTGAACGGGACGCGCAGCGTGCGCTGGAGCAGCTCGGCACACCTTTGATTGTGAAGCCCGCGCTGGAGGGGTCCAGTATCGGTATGAGCAAGGTCGAAACGGCAGCTGAAATGCTGCCAGCTGTTGACAAAGCGCGTGAATGCCAGGGCGCAATCATCGCGGAGCGATGGATCACCGGGGGGGAATACACGGCAGCCATTTTGAATCATAGGGTCTTACCAATGATTCGGCTGGAAACGGACAGGCAGTTCTATGACTTCGTGGCCAAGTACGAATCGGCTGATACGCGTTACATCTGTCCCTGCGGGCTTGAGGCAGCGGCAGAGGAGCGGCTCGGCAAGATTATGCTCGACGCTTTCGATGCGATTGGCGCCAGCGGCTGGGGCAGGATAGATTTCATGCTCGACCAGCAGGGCGATCCCTGGTTGATCGAAGCGAACACGGTTCCAGGCATGACCAGCCACAGTCTGGTACCGATGGCGGCCAAACAGGCCGGTATCGAATTCAATCAATTGGTTATTGAAGTGCTGAGAAGCAGTCATGGGCGCCAGGCGTAAACAGTCAAAGCAAACACGCCGCGAACGGTTTCGTCGCTGGTACCGCCCGCTGCTGTTGGTCATGATCGTGGTGGCTGGCTGGCAGCTTTCAGGCCATCTGCCTGAGGTCGTGATGCCGATTGACAATGTGCAGATTGAGGGTGAGTTCGTTCATCTGAGCCGGCTCGATGTTCAAAAGCAGCTGGACCAGGCTTTGACGGCTGATTACTTTACGGCAGACTTGGCGGCGCTGAGAGCGGCCTTGCTGAAATTGCCCTGGGTGCAGGACGTAACGATCCGCAGGCGCTGGCCATCGACCATCGAGGTAGGTGTTATAGAACGACAGGCCGTGGCCTACTGGTCCGACGATGCGCTGTTAAGCGACCGCGGAGAGCTATTCAGGCCTGCTGCGATAGACGGGAATTTGTCGATGCCTGTGATCGTAGGACCGGACGGGCTTCATCAGAAAGTGTGGCAATTCCTGCTCACTTTGCAGGCGAAGCTGGCTGTGCTCGGGTTGGACGTCAAAAAGCTCGTGCTGGATGAGCGCAGGTCATGGTCGATGCTGTTATCGAAAGGCGTTCAGATACAACTTGGCAGAAATGAGACCGAAAAACGCATACGTAGATTCGTCGAAGTCTTTTCTATGCGAAATGCACCAAACATCGATGACATTGAATATATCGATCTGCGGTATCCGAACGGGTTTGCGCTGCGAAATAAGCCAGAGCACGAGAGTGACAGTTCTGCGGGTCGTCGTAACATTCCGGAGTGGAATCAACATGCATAGTTCGTCAGTTTGGCTCGAGTATTTTTATATTTTTAAATTGCTGTGGCGCAGTGGCCAGTTCCTGCTCGATGCATTGATAAAGCAAATCAACGTGCAAAGGCAAGTCAACGCGCGGGCTTTCAGGCGTGAAAGGGACGCATAGTAGTGACAAAAAAGTCTGACAGAAACATGATCATCGGCCTCGATATTGGTACCTCGAAGGTCGTCGCTATCGTCGGTGAGGTCAATCCCGAGGGCGAGATAGAAATTATCGGCCTGGGTTCCAATCCGTCACGTGGTCTTAAAAAGGGCGTGGTCGTCAATATCGAATCCACCGTGCAGTCGATCCAACGTGCTGTGGAGGAGGCCGAGCTGATGGCGGGTTGCCAGATACAATCGGTCTACGCTGGCATCGCCGGCAGCCATATTCGAAGCCTTAACTCACATGGCATCGTGGCGATTCGTGAGCGCGAAGTCTCGAGTGGTGATCTCGACAGAGTGATTGATGCAGCGCGTGCTGTCGCGATTCCTGCCGATCAGCGCATCCTCCACATTCTGCCGCAGGAATTCATCATCGATGACCAGGAAGGCATTCGTGAGCCGATCGGGATGTCTGGGGTGCGCCTGGAGGCGAAGGTCCATCTGGTCACCGGCGCAGTTGGCGCGGCACAGAATATCATCAAATGCGTCAGGCGCTGTGGTCTGGAAGTCGATGACATCATTCTGGAGCAGCTGGCATCGAGCTACGCGGTGCTCACGGAGGACGAAAAGGAACTCGGTGTTTGCCTGGTCGATATCGGTGGCGGTACGACCGACATAGCCATCTTCACCGACGGTGCTATTCGCCACACGGCGGTGATCCCGATCGCTGGTGATCAGGTCACGAACGATATTGCCGTTGCGTTACGCACGCCAACACAATATGCCAACGAAATCAAAATCAAGTACGCCTGCGCGTTAAGGCAACTGGCTAATCCGGAGGAGAGCATCGAAGTGCCCAGTGTCGGCGATCGTCCTCCGCGAAAACTGTCCCGCCAGACACTCGCCGAAGTGGTCGAGCCGCGCTACGAAGAATTGCTGTCGCTGGTGCAGGCTGAGCTACGCAAAAGTGGTTTCGAAGAGATGATTGCGGCAGGCGTAGTCCTCACTGGCGGCAGCTCAAAAATGGAGGGCGTCGTCGAACTGGCGGAGGAGATATTCCATGTTCCGGTCAGACTGGGACTTCCACAATATGTTTCAGGATTGTCTGACGTCGTCAGGAATCCGATTCACGCAACAGGAGTTGGTCTCCTGTTGTTCGGTCATCAACACCGCGACTCAGGGACAAGCCACCTGGTCTTGGAAGGTGGCGTCAAGGGATTGCTCGCAAGGATGAAGAGTTGGTTTCAGGGAAACTTCTAATACACACACCGGGATAAAGAAAGATGTTTAATCAAACTTACAACAATGCAGAGGAGAACAATCATGTTTGAACTTATGGACTCCGTAGCACAAGACGCCGTGATCAAGGTAATCGGTGTCGGCGGGGGTGGTGGCAACGCCGTCCAGCATATGGTTTCGAGTGGAATCAGTGGCGTGGATTTCATCTGTGCGAATACTGATGCCCAGGCATTGAGCAAACTCAGCGATGCAAAATCACTGCAAATAGGCTGCAACATCACCAAGGGTCTCGGTGCTGGAGCGACGCCAGAGATCGGCCAGCAGGCGGCGCTCGAAGACAGGGAACTGATCCAGGAGGCCGTCGAACACAGCGATATGCTTTTTATCACGGCGGGCATGGGTGGGGGCACCGGCACCGGTGCGGCACCAGTCGTCGCGCAACTTGCACGTGAGATGGGCATCCTGGTTGTTGGTGTCGTGACCAAACCGTTCGCATTCGAAGGTGCGACCCGAATGAAAGTGGCGATGCAAGGGATCAAGGAACTGACCCAGCATGTCGATTCTTTGATCACGATACCGAACGACAAGCTACTGGCGGTCTACGGTCGAGATTTCGATCTGATGAATGCGTTCAAGGGGGCTAATGATGTGCTTTGTGGGGCGGTGCAGGGTATCACCGAGCTGATTACCAATCCAGGCGTGATCAACGTCGATTTCGCTGATGTGCGCACAGTGATGTCGCAGATGGGTATGGGTATGATGGGCTCCGGTCTGTCAACCGGTGAGAACCGGGCAACCGAGGCGGCACAGGCTGCCGTGGCAAGCCCGTTGCTCGAGGATGTCAATCTGTCGGGCGCCAGAGGAATTCTCGTCAACGTCACGGGTGCCAATATGACCTTGGGTGAGTTCCAGGATATCGGCGACGTGATCAGCTCGTTTGCCTCAGATGATGCGACCGTGGTAATGGGAACCGCGATCGATGAAATGTTCGATGATCAGATCAGGGTGACGGTGGTTGCTACCGGCCTGGGACATCCGCACATACAACAGGCAGCACCAGCGAAGCCCAAGGTGGTCAAGCCGGATGGCGAACTGGATCTGGTGCAGCTCGATAAGCCTACGGTCATGCGGCGTCAGGAACGTCAACCAGTGACTGACGACTACGACGAGGAGTTGCTGGATATTCCTGCATTCTTGCGCCGTCAGGCGGATTGACTATGCTGAGACGCCAGGTGGGGAGTTTCAGAGGTGATGTGTGAAAAAAGTGTTCTAAGGTGTTATAAATAAAACAAACGGATACAATATCACTTTCAATTTGAGCATATACTGCGTGAAAACTGTAAGATTTTGCATTAATATGCCAGATTGTCTCACCTTCCGGGTGGGGAGTAAGGGCTTTGATAAAACAAAGAACACTTAAGAATGTGATTCGGGCTACCGGCGTGGGTCTGCATTCGGGTGAAAAAGTATACATGACCTTGCGGCCGGCGCTACCAGATACTGGTGTGATATTTCGTCGGGTCGACCTCAGTGTGCCTATTGAGATCAAGGCAACCGCAGAGAACGTCGGACCGACGACTTTGTCGACGACACTGGAATCTGACGGTGTGCAGGTCTCGACTGTCGAGCATTTACTGTCTGCGATGGCAGGCCTGGGAATCGATAATGTCTATGTTGACCTGAGTGCAGGTGAGGTGCCGATAATGGACGGTAGCTCGGGTCCGTTTGTGTTTCTGATCCAATCCGCGGGTATCGCCGAGCAAGAGGCGCCGAAACGCTTCATACGGATAAAGAAATCCATTGTGGTCGAGGAGAAAGACAAATGGGCGCGATTTGATCCGTTCGATGGCTTCAAGGTCAGTTTCACAATCGATTTTAATCACCCAGTGTTCAAAGGCAGGCCAAGAAAGGCCGAGATCGATTTTTCGACAACCTCTTTTGTGAAGGAGGTCAGTCGTGCACGAACCTTTGGTTTCATGAGCGATATCGAGCAGCTGCGCTCGCAGAACCTGGCGCTAGGTGGCAGCATCGACAACGCCGTGGTGGTCGATGAGTATAGGGTGCTGAATGAAGATGGCTTGCGCTATAACGATGAGTTTGTGAAGCACAAGATTCTCGATGCAATTGGTGATCTCTACCTTTTGGGGCACAGCTCTATCGGGGCATTCTCGGGTTATCGATCAGGACATGCGTTGAACAACAAGCTGCTCAAGGCGTTGTGTGCGGATCCAAGCGCCTGGGAAGAAGTAACCTTCGAGGACGAGGAGGCCGCATCGCCGATTTCTTACACCCAACCTTTACAGGCAACGTGATCATCAAGAAATTCCCTAACCCAATGTCTTGTCGGCAGGGTCCGGACTATTCGGTCGCGCGTTCCGCGAGCTTCAACAGCGCATGGCTCAATTCATCGTCATCGATGCCGGCGGCAGTCTGCTGAAGTAGCTGACTGGATTGCGAACTGATTGGCCGTGGTGGTTTTTTCTTGGATTCTATCGGCTTGCTATCGATGGCCTGAGCCGGCCGACTGAAAACTCGAATGTGAAGAAGGCGTTGGTTGCTACTGTCTTCGCTCAGTGCCTGTAAGATGCGAGGCCCGAGCTGCCGGACTCGCGTGGTCCAGACTGGCGAGTCGGTCATGATCACCACGGTTCTGTCGTCAATGTTCGCGATGGCGTAGTGGCCGTCTAACTCCGGCGGCAACGCGCCGCGCAGTAGCGCGTTCAGGCGTTCGAGCTCCCGCGCGCGCCTGAGAAGCCTCTTATCCAGCCTGGAATTAATACTGTCCAGTGCCAATAACAAATCCTGATAAATGGTCTATCATCAAAGGTATCGAATATAAAAGCCAACCAACATGAATATTATCTTTCTCGGCAAATTCAGGGGTAAACCCGTTCGTTACCAGATCGGTCACGGCTGGCAGAAGTTGCTGTGCATGAGCGGTATTCTATCAGTTTTGGTCGCGGTTGCAGGCACCGGTTTTTGGTGGGGCTTTACCGCCAAAGAGATTATACAACTTGTTGAATTAGAAGATAAAATTGCTACAGAGAAGGCTTTGATCGAGCAAACGCGAATCGACGCGCAGTCAGACCTCGACGCGTTGGCAACGCATATCGGCCAGATGCAGGCGAATGTGACCCGACTGAATGCGCTCGGTCAACGGCTGGTCGCAATTGCGAAGCTCGAATCGGGCGAGTTCGATTTCGAGCACAAACCTGCATACGGCGGTCCCAGCGAGCCCGCCAACGCCGGCACGATCGATCTGAACACAGTGCTCAGCGATCTGAACGAACAACTGCAAAGCCGTGAACAGCAGCTGTCACTGCTGGAGGACGTGATCATGCGCAGTGAGCTGATCAAGGAGGCGCGTCCCGCTGGGCGTCCGATATTGAAAGGCTGGATATCCTCCTACTATGGCAAGCGAACTGACCCGTTCTCCGGAAAGATCGAGATGCACAAGGGTATGGATTTTGCCGGCAAGCAAGGTAGTGATGTGATTGCTGCCGCCAGTGGAGTCGTGACGTGGTCGGGCAAACGCTACGGCTACGGCAATTTGGTCGAAATCAATCACGGAAACGGCTATGTGACCCGATATGGCCACAATGATGAAATTCTGGTCAAGGTAGGAGATAGTGTCGTGCGCGGCCAGACGATCTCGAAGATGGGATCGACCGGGCGCTCGACCGGTCCCCATGTGCATTACGAGGTGCTGCTGAACGACCGCCAGATAGACCCCATTCGCTTCGTCCAGTCCAAAGCCGAAGCCTGACCGCAAGGGCAAAAGAAAAAGGGGGCGTTACCCTTCATCGTCGAGATAAAGGGTAACGTCCCTAATGTTACTTACTTAAGCCGATACGGGTTGCTTCTGGAGGAAATGTCGGCGGCAGGGAGGCCGCCGTCGAGCCTACACGGACGTATTCATGGCGTTTTCCGGAGGAAGTAACCCGTGTCGGCGGGTCGATTACTCAACGATAGCTGTTAAGTAAGTGCCATTCGTAACGTCCCCTTTTCCTTTTGCCAATGACCGGGAGGCCAATCTCGGGCATAATATAGTCTTTTTGTTTCAAGCACTGCAACTCGCTGATATTTGAAAAACAGAGCCATGATTTCGAATCTCGCAAGCAAGATATTTGGTAGCCGTAACGAACGCATCATCAAACGGCGCCGCAAAACGGTCGAAGTGATCAATCGGCTGGAGCCCGAGTTCGAAAATTTGTCTGACGAGCAACTGGCAGCAAAAACCCTCGAATTCCGTGAGCGGTATCAAGCTGGTGAAAGCCTCGAACAGTTGTTGCCCGAGGCGTTTGCAACGGTCCGAGAAGCCGGTAAA
>JARFQK010000033.1 GCA_029287815.1 Gammaproteobacteria bacterium | reverse complement strand
TTTCAACTCACATCAGGCAGACGGGGCGATCGATGAATCAGCCTATGTCGATGCATTGATGCTGGACCTCGAGCAGGAACTCGAGTACTACAGCCAGCGCCGGGTACAAAGTGTGTTTTTCGGCGGTGGCACGCCCAGTCTATTTTCGGCGGATGCACTGGCAGCGATCATCAGCGGTGTGCGCGACCGGTTGTCGTTGACACCTCGATGCGAGATCACTCTGGAGGCCAATCCAGGCACTGTCGAACGGGGTCGCTTCAGCGATTTCAGAGCGGCAGGTATCAACCGTTTGTCGATTGGTATTCAAAGTTTCAACGATGACAGGCTGTCACGACTTGGCCGCATCCATGATCGCGCCCAGGCAATCCATGCGATCGAGGCAGCTCAAGCCGCCGGGTTCGACAACATTAACCTTGATCTGATGTTCGGACTGCCCGGGCAGACTGTCGAGGAGGCGCTAGCCGATGCTAGCCTGGTCTGCGCATTCGAGCCGGCGCATATTTCCCACTACCAGTTGACCATCGAGCGAAATACCTATTTTCACAAACACAAGCCGGTACTCCCGGAAATCGATGATATCTGGGACATGCAGCAACAGTGCCACCGCATACTGCAAAGACACGGTTATACACAATACGAAGTTTCTGCTTTTGCGCGCGAGCACCGACAATGCCTGCATAATCTGAACTACTGGACCTTTGGTGACTATATCGGTATCGGCGCTGGTGCGCACGGCAAGACGACGCACGTGGAGAGCCAAGTGATAAATCGGCGCTGGAAACACCGCCAGCCGACCGCCTACATCGAGCACGTTGAGCGAGACAGCGCCCTGTCAGGAAGCAGCGAGTTGACACAAACCGATAGAGTGTTCGAGTTTTTGCTGAACGCTCTGCGTTTGCGCGCCGGCTTTAGCTTCCAGCTGTTTGAACAGCGCACCGGTATCCGGCGGGAACGTTTGCTCGATGCCTGCAGCATTATCGACGAAGACTTGCTGGTCGTCTCGAACATCGGGCTCAGCACCAGTCAGCGCGGCTATGATTTTCTGAATGTGATACTGGAAAAATTCCTGGACCGATAAGCGTCAGCTCATGACCGCAATTCTCAACGGGATCACTGGAGCAGGCGGAGGCGCCCCTGTGGGGCGAAAAGCATGCCCGTAGGTACGATGCCAGCGAAGTAACCGTAGGGTGCGCCGTGCGCACCGGAACCGGACACTAAACCGAGCATTCACGGTGCGCACGGCGCACCCTACCTTGCTGCCGCTACCCGCGGCTATTTGTGATTGCGAATAATCTGATCCATCAGCTCCTGCTGCTGGGTCTGCTTTTCGCTGATGCCATCAGCCAGGCTGCTGGTGGTATCAAGGAGATCTTTCATGCCAGCGGGCGTATACGGACTGCCCGTGGTCATGACCTTCGGTCGACTACGTTTCTGTTCCTGCTGCTCTTCCGGTACCTCAACCGCTTTGACAATGTTGGTATTCGGAACCAGCTCGACCAACTCAGCCTGGTGGCTTTGCGGCGGCGGCGAATTAGTGAACTGCATCACGCCATTCTGATCACGCCATCGATAGACCTGGACTTTCTTGTCGGTGGTGACATTGGTAATATTTTTCGGCGCCTTCGCACGTAAATCCGGCTCACCGAACACATCGATGCCGTACCGCGCCAAAATGCCCGAATCACCGAACAGCAATAGTGGGGCAGCGGCCAGAATGCACAGTACGATCAACATGGAGATGATGGTTGACTTCATGGATAGTTGATCCTTTGCGAAAAAATGATTTCCATGTCAGTACTGTTTAGCAAATTCTCCGAGATTTTTCTGGGACCGCGTGCATTTATGAGCGCAACGGACGAGTTCTTGCGCGTGGCCTGGCATCCGGGTAAACTACGACGCCTTTTGAAACGTTCCCTGATCTGCAGGGAGGTATCCAAGATGAAAGCTGATATCCACCCGGAGTACAAAGCCGTCAACGTAACCTGCAGCTGCGGCAATAGTTTCCAGACACGCTCGACGCTGCGGAAAGACGATCTGCAGGTGGAGGTGTGTTCGCAGTGTCACCCGTTCTACACCGGCAAACAGAAGATACTCGATTCTGCAGGGCAGATCGACAAGTTCCGCAAACGCTTCGGCGGTGGCAAGTCCTGAACGCATTTAACCCGAATGGCACTTACTTAAGCCGATACGGGTTGCTTCTGGAGGAAATGTCGGCGGCAGGAAAGCCGCCGTCGAGCCTACATGGACGTATTCACGGCGTTTTCCGGAAGAAGTAACCCGTGTCGGCAGGTCGATTGCCCGACGATAGCTGTTAAGTCAGTGCCATTCCATTTAACCCGCAGTTTTCACCAGGATCGCGGGGCAGCAGGCGCGAGGCGGACCCCGCCAGGTAAGAAATGCGGGTTAAGTACGTGTTGAATCAAAAAATGGGCGCTATTCAGCGCCTTTTTTTATTGATTGTTGCGCTGCCTTCGCTCACTGCAAACGCCGAAACCGACTGCCGGGCCGCGCATCTCGATGAATACGCCGACGTCAGCTACGTCCATGATGGCGATACCGTGCATCTTGATGACGGCCGCAAACTGCGCCTGATCGGCATCAATACGCCAGAGCTGGCGCGACACGACAGACCGGAGCAAGCCTTCGCTCAGGCGGCACGCGACACCTTGATCAAGCGGCTGGCCCGGCACGATAACCGCGTTGCACTGGTCTATGGCAAGGAACGTCAAGATCGGCATGAACGCACCTTGGTCCATCTGTTCTCACCCGATGGCGACAATCTCCAGGCCCATTTGCTCGCTCAGGGTCTGGCCACGGCGATTGCCCATCCGCCCAACCTCACCTATGCCGAGTGCTACGCCAGAATGGAAAAAGCTGCTCGCTGTCGCGGCAGCGGCATCTGGTCACAACCGGATGATGCCGTGTTGCAGGCAACGCAACTGAACGCCGACAGCGCAGGCTTTCACCTGGTCAGCGGGAAAATCGATCGGGTCAAATCATCGAAGAAGGGCGTGTGGCTGTTCATGGCCGGGCTAATGATCGGCATCTATCGCGAGGACCTGGCGCACTTCGACACTGCCGAGCTCCTCTCACTGACAGGCAAGCCACTTATCGTGCGTGGCTGGCTACAGCCGTCTCGCCGAACTGGATCAAAGAACCGGTCCGGCGGTCGCAGCGCCGTCAAGTTCTTTGTACGCATCCGACATCCAGACGCGATCGAAATTTATTCAGCGGGCCTTGAATCCGGATGTTAGAATATAAGGCTTTGTTAATATTCTAACCCACCCAGACCGCCGGGACATGCGATGTCAACACACTACAAACAAGAAGCGCTCGAGTATCACGCAGCCCCGATGCCGGGCAAAATCGGCACACAGCTCACCAAGCCCTGTATCACACAACACGACCTGTCACTCGCCTACTCGCCCGGAGTAGCCGAACCCTGCCTTGCGATCGATCGCGACCAGAGCAGAGTCTATGACTACACCGCGAAAGGCAACCTGGTCGCGGTGATTACCAATGGCACCGCCGTGCTCGGCCTCGGCAACATCGGTCCTGCCGCCAGTAAACCGGTCATGGAAGGCAAGGCTGTGTTATTCAAAGCATTCGCCGACATCGACGTCTTCGACATCGAGGTCAATGCGACCCGACCGCATGATTTCATCGAGACGGTAACGCGTATTGCGCCGACCTTTGGCGGGATCAACCTTGAAGATATCGCTGCGCCCGCTTGCTTCGAAATCGAGAGGACGCTGAGCCACACACTCGATATTCCGGTATTTCACGACGACCAGCATGGTACCGCGATCATCATTGCCGCCTCACTGCTCAATGCGCTCGAAATACAGAACAAGAAGATCGAAGATGCTCGCGTCGTCTGCCTCGGCGCTGGCGCCGCGGGCATCGCCTCGATGCATCTGCTCAAGGCCCTTGGCGCCCAGGACGAGAATCTGATCATGATCGATCGTAATGGCGTGATCCACAGCGAACGCGACGACCTGAACGAATACAAGCGGGAATTCGCGATTGAAACGAATTCAAGGACATTGGACGATGCGATGGACGGTGCCGATGTGTTCATCGGCGTATCGGGCCCCGACCTGCTGACGCCCGAATTGCTGCTCACGATGGCCGAGCGTCCTGTCGTGTTCGCGCTGTCGAATCCGGATCCGGAGATCGAGCCGGAGCTGGCACTCTCGACACGTAACGACTTGATCATCGGCACCGGACGCAGTGACTATCCGAACCAGGTGAATAACGTGCTCGGCTTCCCGTTCATTTTCAGAGGCGCTCTGGATGTTCATGCCAAGTGCATCAACCAGTCGATGCAGATCGCCGCTGTGCACGCATTGGCCCAACTGGCACGCGACCCGGTACCACAACAGGTTCTGAATGCCTACAATATTGACTCACTGGTATTTGGCCGTGATTACATCATTCCGAAGCCACTGGATCCACGGCTGATCGAAACCATACCCCAGGCCGTAGCGAAAGCCGCTATCGGAAGTGGTGTCGCCCGCAAGTTTCCGCCAGAGTTCGCCCACAAACAGGCCGTTTAGGCAGCCACGCGATGCAATGCAGGAACGCATAGAATCGACTTGGTTTGACAACGCAGAGGACGCGGAGGCGCGAAGGCCGAAAAGTGAATGAAATATGTATCGGGACAGTCCGCTTCCGCAAGGGCAAATGTAAAAGCCCAAACCACGGTCATAGCGAACGCAGCTATTCTATGAATCTCGACAAACTGCAGGAGATTGCCGCGTCGCTATCGCTCCTCGCAATGACAATTCTGCTTTGCGGTCGTCGTGACTCCAGCGAGGGCCAAACAATGAGGTCGATTGCGGGTGCAATTCATCGATGATGCGGTAAGCTCGCCTCGGATTTATGCCAAGAAACACCTCTGCGACCTTTGCGTCTCCGCGTCCTCTGCGTTAAGAATACAGCGTCCTTGTGCGCGGTCATCAATACCCGCGCGCGCGGGCCGAGGCGGCGCACATGTCAGCCACGCGTTGTTGCAGCGACCGGGCGGTAACACCTTGCGGCGGCTGGGCTTCAGAAACCGTCAGGTCGACTCGCGAGCGAATGCCGTTGATGATTCGCCACAAAATGAACCCGTGGTGGCGGCTGAACGCGCTGCCCCACAAACCGTACAGACACATCGTGATCACCGGTACCGGTTTGTGCTCGAGAATGCGTTCTACCCCGGTTTTGAATCGACCCATCACGCCGTCCGGGGTGAGCCGCCCCTCTGGAAAAATACAGACCACGTCGCCAGACGCCAGTGCCTTTTCAACTTCATCGAATGCACGTTCCATCAACGCCCTGTCTTCCCTGGCGCCCGCAATCGGTATCGCACGCGCGGTGCGCGAAATAAAATTCAGCAACGGCAAGTTGTAGATCTTGTGGTACATCACGAAACGCACCGGCCGGCGGATGCAGCCAGCAATGATCATCGCATCGACATAGCTCACATGATTGCACACCAGCACCGCCGGGCCCGTGTCCGGAATATTCTCGAGACCTTGCTTGCGCACGTGATAAACCGTATGGATCAATATCCACACCAGGAAACGCATCAGGAACTCGGGCACCAGCGAAAAAATATAAAGCGCGACAGCCGCATTCAGAATCGCAATGATCAGAAACAGCTGGGCAATCGTCAAGCCAGCTCCGAGCGATACGATAGCGATGACCGCTGAACACACCATCAACAGCGCATTGAATATGTTATTGCCGGCGATCACGCGCGACAGATGCTTCGGATCACTGCGCTGCTGCACCAACGCGAACAGAGGCACGATATAAAAACCGCCGAAAAGGCCAATCAAAACCACATCGGTTATGATTCTTACGCTGCCCTCGGTGCTCCAGAAAGCCGCCAGATCCATCAGTTCGCCGGATGGCAGAGGCGGCCTGGCGAAAAACAGATCGATACCGAACAGGGTCAAACCGATCGAACCAAAAGGCACCAGGCCAATCTCGACCTTCTGGCCCGACAACCAGTTACACATCAAAGACCCGGAACCGATGCCGAGCGTGAACAGTGTCAGCAGCAGCGTGACGACCTGTTCATTAGCGCCGAGTGTCAGCTTGGTGTAGTTCGGCAATTGCACCAGGTAGGTCGCGCCCAGGAACCAGAACCAGGAAATGCCAAGCACGGACAAAAACACCGTGCGGTTGCGGTGAATAAAAGCGATGTTACGCCAGGTTTCAGTGAAGATGTTCCAATTGATTTTGAGGTCCGGACAGGGTGAAGGCGTTTTGGGGATCACCAGGCTGGCGATGAACCCCAGTACTGCAACCGCGACCAATACCACCGAGACCAGAGTACGCCCGTCTTCATTCGCGATCAACAAACCGCCGGCCATAGTCCCAATCAGAATTGCGACGAAAGTACCCATCTGCACCAGCGCATTGCCTGCAATGAGCTCATTCGGCTGGAGATGTTGCGGAATATAGCTGTACTTTGCCGGGCCGAACAACGTCGACTGCGCACCCATCATGAACAGCAGCGCGATCAGCAGGTAGAGTTCGCCGACACTGAAGGCCCAGGCTGCGCAGAGCATGATGATGATTTCGAGGAACTTGATGCGTCGCATCGACATGGATTTCTCAGTTTTGTCGATCAGCTGCCCAGCCGTCGCCGAGAACAGAAAGAAGGGCAGTATAAACAGACCAGCGCTCAAATTGGTCAGCGTGTTGGTGTCCACATCGCTGAACTGCGCGCCCTGGAAAGCGATCAGTATGATCAGAGCGTTCTTGAACACATTATCGTTGAAGGCACCAAGGAACTGCGT
>JARFQK010000017.1 GCA_029287815.1 Gammaproteobacteria bacterium | reverse complement strand
GCCTGTGCCCAACGCGCCGGCGACCAGACCCGCCAGGCTGTAACTGATGATGCGGCCGATGTTGTAGCTCGCGATGAACAGCAGCATGCGCGTTTTGCGCTGGCGTATTTCGAGCGGCAAGCTCAAACTGAGCGCGCCGATGATGCCGCCGCACATGCCGATGCAATGCAGCGTGCTGAAAAGTCCGAGCAGAAACGCCGAGGTGTAAGTTAGAGGATTGTCCATGCGATTGGGCCGTCAGGAAACAAATCTCTTAATTTAACACAGGGGATGTCGCTGAATTGGGCCAGCCGGCATTTCTTACCAGGATCGCGGCAGCAGGAGTTGGCCTGTCTGTCTCACCATAAGGACGAGCCTTCAGTTGTTCTTTGAGCCCACAAAGAAACCGTAGGGTGCGCGATGCGCACCGCGAATCTTCAGTTCGGTTGCTGGTTCCGGTGCGCACGGCCCACGCTACGCTCTTGGGCGGGCTAGTGGTGGTGTTCGATAGCTTCAACGCTGGCTTCGCTGTTGTGCATATCGGAGTGCCCGTGCATGCCCTTGTGGCCCATCGGCACGAACAAAGTTGCGATTGCCATCACGATCACGGCCGCACCGACGAGTTGCCGCGTAAGGGCGGACTGGGTGAATCGTCTGAGCCAGTTTGTGGTAAGGCCCGCCGTCAGCAATGATGGCAGCGTGCCCAGCCCGAAGGCTGCCATCGTCATCGCCCCCTGGGCTGCGCTGCCCGATGTCAATGCCCAGACGAGCACAAAATAGACCATGCCACACGGGAGCCATCCCCAGATGAACCCGTATGCGATGGCTTTGGGTAGTTTGTCCACGGGCACCAGCCGGCGTCCGATCGGCTCCAGTAGCTTCCACAGTGGTTTACCGATGCGCTCGACTTTCGACAACTGCGGGAACCAGCCCGCCAGGTAGAGGCCGATCGCAATCATCATCACGACGCCGGTGTGCCTGAGGATGGAGGGTCCGTCAGACATATCGGTATAAGCGGCGGCTTCGGCCCCGATGTAGCCAACAACCGTGCCGGCAAGCGTATAACTAATGATGCGGCCCAGATTGTAGCTGGTGATGAAGGTGACCAGTCTGCCACGATGCAGACGAATGCGTTCCGGCAGGCTCAGACTGAGCGCGCCGATGATGCCGCCACACATACCGAGACAGTGAACCGTGCTGAAAAGACCTAGAATAAACGCGGCGATGATACCTTGAGGCGATTCCATTGGGAGATCCGTAGCAAAAAAAGACTCAGTCTAACGCCGAATGCGCCGACGAGAAATGACATATATCAGTTATTTTGAATATTATGATAGGCAATTTTTTAAGCGCCGGGATAGCTGTAGTGGCTCAGTCAGGTGGTCAACGCCGGTAACCCCATACCGCATAAACCGGATCAGAGGTGGTCAGCTGGCCCGCATACCTGTCGTTCGATGGTCTCGGCAGGCCTCGCAGTGAATAACTGTGAAGATTCTCGAAGTCCCCGTTCTGGATGAAATACTCAAATACCAGACCCATGCGCTCAAATTCGTGCGCATGGCCCCAGGCCTGTATGGCTTTGGGCGGAAACCAGCGATTCGAAAACGTAATCACCAGCGGAGCGCCGGGTTTCAGTATTCTCGACAGTTCGGCAAATACCTGGTCAGGCTTGACCAGGTACTCGATCGACGCGGTGCAGATGATCGCATCGAAGGTCTGGTCATCGAAGGGTATCGCGGTCTGCTGATTCAGATCATGCACAAGGTTTTGCGTCAGCAGCGGATTTTGCTCGAGTTCGTGCTGGTTCATGCCCAGGCCGGTGATGTCTGCATTGGCGAAGTCCGCGGGTAGATGCGAAACCCAGCTCGACATCAGATCCAGTATGCGGCCATCGAGTGGTATCAGCCGTCGATACAACTCGGCGATCTGACGCGAGCAATTTTTGTCGAGGTGGTCGACCAGCCTGGGCATTGCATAGAAGGCATCATCGGGTGAGGGATCCTGCCGGACGAAGGCGTCATCGCTCCAGAAGTCGGTCGCGATGCTGTCATGCCGCGCCTGCATTCCCGGTCCGTTCGCTGTCAGCATTTCGACAATGTCGTTGCAGCGACCGCCGTGTTCCTGGGCGGCGTCCCAGATGCAAATGATTTGAGCTTCGATGTCGAGTGCCCGCACAGACAGTGGATGATTGAAGTCGGTGGTTATCGACTCGTCATCGATCGCGATGATGCGGCAAGGCTGATAGTTGGAGCGGTAGTTCCCGGGGATGTCGTTGAACACGCCTTTCGGATAAAAGCGTCCCAGTCGCGGTTCCAGCTTGATACGGCTGGAAAAATTCCGATTGAAGTGCTGTGCTTTGACGCGATGGACCTCGGCGCTGGTGTGCTGCGGCAGAACCTCGCCCGCGCTGAAGCTGTGGCGTATCCGGTCGCCGGCGCTGCGGCCATCCAGTTGTGCCTCAATCTCAGGCGGAAAGAAATCACGCCAGACGTTGATGTTATCGAGCAACTGGCTGTCGATGTGGGTGGCCCAATCCGATTGCCAGCCCAGCGTAAACTGCGCCAGCATCTTCGAAGTGCGCGTGATCTTGTCCTGAATCGCTTTCTCGGTTTCGTCGTCGACCAGATCGACAACCAGTGCAAAGTCTGAAATTCTCATGATCGGGCGATTATGCGGCCCCACATGTCATGTTCATCCGTAGCATCAATGTGGACGTTGACGAAGTCACCCGGTTGCAGTCGGTTGGGCTGTTCGATATAGACCAGGCCGTCGATCTCCGGGGCATCAGCGCTGCTGCGAGCAATCGCGCCGGAGTCGCCGTTGGCATCAACCAGCACCTTTTGCGTCGTGCCGATCTTTCGCTTCAAGCGCTCGGCGCTTATCACTGCCTGCTTTTCCATGAAGCGCTGCAAACGCTCCTGTTTGGTATCCTCATCGACCGGATTCGGCAGCTCGTTCGCCTTGGCGCCGTCCACGGCAGAATAAGGGAAACAACCGACACGATCGAGCTGCGCCTGGTCCAGAAAGTCGAGCAGCTCCTCGAAGTCGGCCTCGGTCTCGCCGGGAAAGCCGACGATAAACGTGCTCCTCAGTGTCAGTTCCGGGCAGATGTCACGCCAGGCGTTAATACGTTGCAGCGTGTTCTCGCTCGCGGCCGGGCGCTTCATCGCTCTCAGCATGCGCGCGCTGGCGTGCTGGAACGGAATGTCCAGGTAAGGCAGTATCATGCCATCGGCCATCAGTGGAATGATCTCATCGACGTGCGGGTAGGGGTAGACATAGTGCAGTCTGACCCAGACACCGAGGCTCGCGAGTGCGGTGCACAATTCGGTCATTCGTGTCTTTACTGGCCTGCCATTCCAGAACGCGGTTTTGTACTTAAGGTCGACACCGTAAGCGCTGGTATCCTGCGAGATCACCAGCAGCTCGTTGACGCCGGCTTCGACCAGGCGCTCGGCCTCGCCGAGCACCTGGTCGACCGGGCGGCTGACCAGATCGCCGCGCAGTTCCGGAATAATGCAAAAGCTGCAGCGGTGATTGCAGCCCTCGGAAATCTTCAGGTAAGCATAGTGCCGCGGCGTCAGCCGAATTCCCTGCGGGGGCACCAGGTCGATGAACGGGTCATGCCGGGGTGGCAGATGTTCGTGAATCGCAGCCATCACGTCTCGGGTCGCGTGTGGCCCGGTCACAGCCAGCACGTTCGGAAAATTCTGCTTGACGATATCGCCTTTGGCGCCCAGGCAGCCGGTCACGATGACCTTACCATTCTGGTGCAACGCTTCGTCGATGGCTTCCAGCGACTCTTCGATCGCATCTTCGATAAAGCCGCAGGTGTTGATCACGACCAGGTCGGCTTCGTCATAGCTCGGTGAGATCGCGTAACCCTCGGCGCGCAACTGTGTGAGAATATGCTCCGAATCGACCGTGGCCTTCGGGCAGCCGAGGCTGACGAAGCCCACATTTCGCTGCGGTGGTCGTGGTTCGGTCTGGTTGGTGTGTTTGGCGGACATGGCAGCTGGAGTCGATTTCGGTTCGTTATTTTACAGAAAAGCGCATGAGTGATTACCAGGAAAAGTTTGGCAGCTTGACGCGCGTCTACGGGGAAGCGCTGTGCACAGCCTTGCGTAGCGCCCACGTCTGCGTTGTCGGCATCGGCGGCGTCGGCTCCTGGGCCGTTGAATCGCTGGTGCGTTCCGGGATCGGTGAACTCACTCTGGTCGATGGCGATACGATACATCGCAGCAACATGAACCGCCAGATCCACACGCTGGAATCAACGCTGGGGCGCGACAAGGTCAGCGTGATGCAGGCGCGCATTGCGGAAATCAATGGCGACTGTCGCTGCAACACGATCCGGGCGCATATCGATGACGACAACCTGCGTGACATCATCGAACGCGGCTACGACTGCGTGATCGATGCGATCGACAGCATCAAGTTCAAGGCCGCGATCGTCTATTGCTGCAAACGGAACAAGATACCGGTCGTGATGACCGGTGGTGCGGGCGGTCTGACCGATCCTGCCAAGATCGATGTCGCCGATTTGGTGCGCACCTGGAACGATCCGCTAGCGGCAACTGTGCGTTCACGCTTGAGGCACAAGTACGGTTACACAAGAAATCCAAAGCGCACCTTCGGCGTTCCCTGCGTGTTCTCCAGTGAGCAGCAGCGCTATCCGGACAAGCAGGGTGAGCCGGGGTACTGCAAACCGGGTGTGGCAGGATTATCACTGGACTGCGGTTATGGTTACGGCTCTGCGGTCAGCGTGACCGCGAGCTTCGGCTTTGCTGCGGCTGCAAAGGCGATTGAAATGATTGGGAAAAAAGTCTGACTGGCTGCTGCAACGCAGCGCTTTTTATCCATCGCTCAATCACTTGCGATACGCATGCGGACAACGTGCATTATGGCGCCGGCTTGACTTCAGACAAGCGCCGCCTGATGTTGTTGTGCTCGTAAGGTGACTAAAGCGTGCTGGTCAACATGAAATAGAACACCATAACCACAGTTGCCGTGATCACGATATATGGAATGAACATGCAAAAACCAGGCAATCCCTCACACATGTCCCTGAATTTACATTGTGTACATACTTTCATTGCGCACCTTGCTAAAGCCAATTGAACTGCTACTTGTACGTCCACACGG
>JARFQK010000404.1 GCA_029287815.1 Gammaproteobacteria bacterium | reverse complement strand
ATCTACCAATTGCTGGCCCAGGCCTATCATCTGAATGGCCAGACGGGTGCGGCGCTCGAAGCAACCGGGAATCAATACGAGATGCAGGGATACTACGAGCTCGCGCTGAAGCAATATGAAAGCGCACTCAGGCGCAAGGACTTGAGCAGCAGTTCAAAAGCGCGACTGCAAACCAAGAAAGACGAACTCCTCGAAGTTATCAAGCAGCTGGATTGACCCGAATTCAGTGGGCCCGTGTGCGCGCATATCAATATCGGGCACAGCAGCGCGAAAACCGGCATATTAGTGTATCGAACAACACTAATATAAGCCGTTGTTAATACGTAAATAATTGAAAACTTTTCAAATTTGGCCTTGTCATAAATGAATCGCTGTGTATCCTATATGGCATTGTTCACCACGAACATCTCACATACACTCTGGAGGACAGAACAAATGCGGCGAACAGCACATTTGATCAAAACATCGGTCTCGGCAACAGTCTTGATGGGCTGTCTCGGCATGATCGTCCCACTCACAGCCAGCGCAGCAGATGCTGCGGAAATCGCCAAAGGAAAGGAGCTGGCATTTGACAGGAAAAAAGGAAATTGCCTTGCCTGCCATTATATCGAAGGCGGGACGCTCGCCGGCAACATCGGGCCGCCGCTGGTCGCAATGAAAGCGAGGTTTCCGGATTACGAGAAGATGAAAGCACAGATCGCTGATCCGCGTACACAGAACCCGAACACGATCATGATTCCGTTTGGTCCGCATAAGGTTCTGACCGCCGAGGAAATCGAACTGGTTTCTCAGTTCATATACACACTGTAGTTAGAGGTAATAAAGATGAATCAAAATCGAAGAGTTCTGCTGAAAGGATCACTGGCAGCGGGCGCCGTTGGTGCCGCCATTGGGGCTGGCCTCCTCGCTCCGAAGACTGTACTGGCCGCTTGGGCGAAAGAAGCGTTTGAAGCGAAAGAGGTGGATGCTGCGCTCAAAGGTGCGATGGGCAGCGCGGACGCGACCGCCAGCGACAAGATCAAACTCAAAGCGCCGGATATTGCTGAGAATGGCGCTGTTGTGCCCATCACCGTGACCAGCGAGATCGACGGCACCACCAATATCAGCCTGCTAGTCAAAGAGAATAACACGCCACTGACTTCCAGCTACGAGCTGGGCGACACCACAGAGCCCTACATCTCAACCCGTGTCAAGATGGGCAAGACGTCGGATGTCATCGCAGTCGTTAAAGCTGATGGCAAACTGTACAGCACGGCGAAAGAGGTCAAGGTCACCATCGGTGGTTGCGGCGGTTAATCGACGAATTTAGCAGAGGTACGAAGTAACATGGCAAAATCAATCAAACTCAGAGCCAAAGAAAAAGATGGCTTAGCAACTGTCAAAGCTTTGATCAGTCACGCGATGGAAACTGGTTTACGCAAGGACAAGAAAACCGGCAAACCTATTCCTGCGGAATTTATTCAGGAAGTGATATGCGAGTCCGCAGGCAAGACCGTTCTCACCTGCCAGTGGGGTAGCGCGATTTCGAAGAACCCCTTCATTTCGTTCAAGTTCAGCGGCGCAAAGTCTGGAGACTCCATCAAGATAAGCTGGGTCGACAACAAAGGCAACAGTGACTCACTCGAAAGCGCAATCAAGTAAGGCCTTAGCGTTTCGATCAACCACAACCCCACGGGTGAACAATGAAGAAAATTGCTACCGTTCTGACCGCCGCATCACTGGTAATTGCTCCTTTTGCATTACAGGCGGCGCCGGAACAGGATTTGAAGGAGTTCAGGGAATACTACTTCAAGAAGTTCCCTGATACGCCAAAGGACGATTTCATCAACGGCGTTTACTCAATCGATCCGCCCTCGCGTGAGCAATGGGAAGCGTTCGAAGACTTCCCATCCTACGAAATCTATGTTGACAAAGGCGAAGAGATCTTCAATAAACCTTTTGCCAATGGCAAAGGCTTCGCTGATTGCTTCCCGGACTACAAGAAAGGCGTTCGCCAGAACTACCCGTACTTCGACACTCAAAACGATGAAGTCGTAACCCTTGAAGCGGCGATCAACAAGTGCCTGATTGACAATGGCGAAAAACCCTTCAAACATAAGACGGGCAATCTTGCTTATGTCAGTGGCTACATCGCCTACCTGTCGCGCGGGAACACATTCAACATCAAAGTGCCGGATGACCCTGAAGCCATCGCCGCCTACAATCGCGGCAAGAAGCACTTCTACGCAAAACGCGGCCAGTTGAACATGGCTTGTGCGGACTGCCACTACAACTACGCTGGTAGCAGAATTCGTGCGGACATTCTCAGCCCTGCACTCGGTCACCCGACCGGCTTCCCAGTGTACCGCAACAAATGGGCCGGCGAGTCAGCGAAGGGGGACGGCATGGGCACATTGCACCGCCGCTACGGTGGCTGCAACAAGCAGGTTCGCGCCAAGCCGTTCAAGCCGCAAAGCGACGAGTACAAGGCGCTCGAGTATTTCCATACGTATATGAGCAACGGTCTCGAAGTCAACGGCCCGAGCCAGCGCAAGTAACACAGAAAGTCGCCAACGCTCAGAAAAACCCCGGCTCGCCGGGGTTTTTTTTCGCTTACCGCAAAGACGCCGGATTGCAGAGAATGCTTCATTTCTGTAGGAGCGGCTTTTGCCGCGAATAGACTCGCAGATCGCGAATGCTTCGCGGCTAAAGCCGCTCCTACAGCTGATTTGAATCCCAATAATATTGATCGAGGAAACGCAAATTAGAGACTCTGCGCCTCCGCGTCTCTGCGGTTAATAAGGAATTGCGTTGTAGGAGTTCGGCGCGACAACGCGCATCGGAGAATATGGTGGGCCGTGAAGGATTCGAACCTTCGACCAATTGGTTAAAAGCCAACTGCTCTACCAGCTGAGCTAACGGCCCGACAGCCGCGCATGATACATCGACTGGAGGCGAAAAACAAACCGTTTTGGATGTTTTGATACATCACCATCAACGCGTCTGGTAGCGGGTTGGATCACCAACACCCGCAGCTTCAAAACCGGCGCGGCGTAATCGACAGGAGTCACAGACACCGCAGGCCCTGCCCTGAAGATCCGCCTGATAACAGGACACCGTCAAAGAATAATCCACACCCAGCTCCAGACCATTCGCGATGATGTCTGCCTTGCTCATATGCAGCAATGGGGCATGGATGTTCAGCCGC
The DNA here is from genome assembly GCA_029287815.1 of Gammaproteobacteria bacterium. Lineage (GTDB taxonomy): Bacteria > Pseudomonadota > Gammaproteobacteria > SZUA-229 > SZUA-229 > JABDQW01. The sequence goes on along the minus strand of JARFQK010000404.1, from coordinate 10,053 downwards.
TGACCCTCGACACCGGCTTTGGTTGCCAGATTGGCCATGCGCTCGAACGCGTTGATGTATTCGGGCCGACAATCCGGATAACCTGAATAATCGACTGCATTGACACCAATCAAGATGTCGTTCGATGCCTGTACTTCCGCAACAGCGAGCGCATGCGCAAGAAATACCGTATTCCTGGCGGGCACATAGGTCACCGGTATACCTTGCTCCAATCCACTCTGCGGCACGGCGATCCGACTGTCGGTCAAAGCAGATCCGGCCATTACACCGTCATCGAGCTTAATGACCTGGTGTCGAGCCTGGTAGCACCGCGCCAGCTGCTTGGCCGCGTTCAACTCGGCAACGTGGCGCTGGTGATAGTCAAAGCTGATAGCATGGCATTCGAATGTCGCGCTGGCGATAGCCAGCACGGTCGCGGAGTCCAGCCCGCCAGACAGTAACACGATGGCTTTTGGTGAGTGCGCCATGCGTTATCGACCCGGCTGATTGCCCCAAAGAAGTTTGTGTAACTGGATTTGCATGCGCACCGGTAAGACATCCTGCAGAATCCACTCTGCCAGCTGGCTGGCCTCGAGGCGCTGATAACTTGGCGAAAACAGTACTTCGCAACGGTCGCTGAGCCCATGATCGGCTATGAAATCACGCGACCACTCGTAATCCCGCCGGTCGCAGATAACAAACTTGACCTGATCGCGTTCGCAAATGCAATCGAGGTTCTGCAGAAGATTCCGTGATTCCTCACCTGACCCGGGCGTCTTGATGTCCATAACCTTGACCACACGCGGATCCACCGCCGAGACGTCCAGTGCGCCGCTGGTCTCCAGGGAGACCTGGTAATCCGAATCGCACAATGCAACCAGCAAATCGATACAGGTGCGCTGGGCCAGCGGCTCACCACCGGTCACCGTCACATAACGCGTTTTATTCGCTGAGAGCCGGCGAAAAATCTGATCGAAGTCCATCCATTCACCCCCACTGAAAGCATATTCGGTATCACAATAGCCGCAGCGCAGGGGACAACCGGTCAGGCGAACAAAGCTGGTCGGTATACCGACGGTCAAGGCCTCACCCTGCAACGAGAGGAAGATCTCGGTTATCTTCAATCGTTGATCTGAGGACATAAGATTGGCCGGTCTGTGGGACTTATTGAAACTATTTCTCTTGCGTCACGCAGGTCGCAAAGGACCCCACGGCTCTGTATGTCCTTCGCTGCGAACAGACACAAACTACCGTATGTCGTGATCTTTGCGCCTCGCCGAGAGTACAGCTCTGTGAGTTATTCTGCAGGCGCTGTCCTGAGGTGATCCTGTCAATGGCCCTCTCGTTTGATGCGCGTTAGACGATCGCTGGCTTTTGACGCTACGGTCGTATCGGGGTACGACTTTACGACCTCTGCCAGCGCGTCTTTGGCCGCAGACCAGTTCTGCAGTTCGTAGTAAGTGTAACCGATTTTCAGTTTCGCGCCGGGCACTTTTTTGCTTTCCGGGTACTTTGCAATCAGACGCTGGAATGCATCGAGCGCCGCCTTGTACTCCCTTGACACGTAATTCGCCTCGCCTAACCAATACTGCGCATTGTCAGCGTACTTGCTCTCAGGATAGCTTTTCAGGAACGCGTCAAAACCGGCAATGGACTTGCTGTACTGGCCCTGCTTGAGCAGATCGAAGGCGGCCGAGTACGCCTGTGAGCCATCCTTATCGCTTCCAGGCGCTGCGACTGCCGCTGCAGCTGCTGCCCCGCTCGGAGGCGGCACCGGTGCGGCTCCACCGACTCTGATTGCGCCGCCCTCGAGGTTCGTCAGCCGGCGGTCCATGTCAGAGTAGAGACTGCGCTGCCTTTGTATCACCAGATCGAGCTCGTAGTCTTTCTCCTCCACCAGCTCTCTCAACATTGAAACTTCCTGCCTCAAGGCGTCGAGTTGCTGCGACTGGTCGATCAATACATCCGAACTGATGATCCGCTCCAGGCGCTCCAGTCTCTGCTTGACGCTCATGCGCGATAACACGTCATTTTCAGCAGCCATCAGTGGTTCAAACGCGAGGCTGGTCACCAGCAAAAAAGCGAGACTGTATCCTTTCGTCATAGCGATTACTCGTACACCAGTTCAACGCGACGGTTCAGCTTCCAGGCCGCTTCATCGTGTCCGAGCGCAGCAGGCTTTTCCTCACCATAGCTGATGATCGTTGCTTGCGTCGCGCTGGGCCCCTGGAACAACATCAGTTTCTTCACGGACTGTGCGCGACGGTCTGCCAGCGCAACATTGTACTCGCGTGTGCCGCGCTCGTCTGTGTGACCTTCCAGCCGGACACTGACGTCCGGATGCAAAGCCATATACTTACCGTGATGCTTGATGACTTCGACATCCTCCTCACTGATCTCGCTGCTGTCATAGGCAAAATAGATGGTCTTGATGGACAATACGTTTTCCGGATCATTGATCGCGTCCTTTTCATACGAAATCTTCATGCCCGCAAGTGCCGTGCCAGCCAACGCATCGGCCTCGCCGATCGTGCCGATCCGGGTGCCGCTGGTTGCCTCACTCACATCAGCACCGCTATCCAGATACTCATCGCCAGGCTTGGTCGCCTGCGTGCAACCGTTGAGTAGCACAGCTGCAGTCACTATGAGCATGCCGCCCTTCAATGTCAGTCGTTTCATCGCCCTGTTCTCACCTCTTAATCGATAGTTTAATTTCGCTTAGCAGCCCACGAGGGTTCCCTGACCTCACCATCAGACAGGGCCAATCGCTGCTTCTGCCGGCCATCTGCCGAAACCGCCGCCAACACTGCCCTGCCTCTATCCTGTGACGCATACAGAATCATGGTCCCGTTGGGCGCAAAATCCGGCGACTCATCCAAGGGACCATCGGTTAGGACCTGCGTGATCCGGGTATCAAGATTCAGCAGCGCAATTTTATATGAATTGCCAGCACCGTGAACAAACGCAATCACTTTGCCATCAGCGGAGACACTGGCATTCGCGTTATAGTTACCCTCGAACGTCAATCGTCGCGGCCGTGAACCCGAGTCCAGCGCCAGCTGATATAGTTGCGGCTTGCCGCTGCGACTCGAAGTGAACACCAATGACCGACTGTCAGGAAGCCAGGCAGGCTCAGTATCGATGGACCAATGTCGGGTGACACGCCGCAGCGCTTTGGACCTCAGTGACAACACATAGATATCGGGGTTGCCGTCCTTCGACAGCGTCATTGCCAGTGACTGCCCGTCCGGCGACCACGCCGGCGCACTGTTGATGCCATCGAACGCGGCGATCTTCTCGCGCTCGCCAGTGCGAATATTGTGAATGTAGATAGCGGACGCACCGGTTTCAAATGAAACATAGGCAACTTTTGAGCCGTCCGGCGACCATACTGGCGACATGATCGGTTCGCTCGATGTCAACAGCGTTTGCGGGTTGTAACCATCAGTGTCCGCAACCTGCAAGCGATATTCGGCCGGCTTACCTGCCGACGTCACATAGGCGATTCTGGTATTGAATGCACCGGGCAGACCGGTAAGTTGCTCGAAGATCAGATCGCTGATCTGATGCGCTGTCGTCCGCAGCATCGCTCTTGTTGCATTGAAGCTGTAACCAAGCACTTGTTCACCGCGGTAAACGTTGAACAGACGAAATTCTACCTTGAACATACCGTTCGCGGCCTTCTGGACCGCACCGATCACCAGATGATCGACCCCGGCAACGCGCCAGGTCTTGAAGTGAATATCCTCGGGCCGCTGGGGCTGGGCGAGCAACCCCCTCTCCGGCACCGACGAGAACTTTCCACTTCGCGCGAGATCCGAACTCACGATCGCAGATATATCCGCATCGACCGGCTTTTCCGCTCCACTCCACTTGAATGGAATGATCGCGATCGGCGTTGCCCCTTCGATACCCTCGGTAATGTCGATCTTCAGCACCGCATTGGCGGCCTGAGTCAAACAACACAAAAATAACAGCAAAATCCAGCGTTTCAACACGATTGCATGATCTCCCGTCTACATCATCTAAGCCCAACCGTCACGACCGCGGCCGGAAGGTAAAGTGAATTTCATTATCGAATACTTCAGGATTGGGCGGCGGCGGTAACGGCGATGCGGCCCAAACCGCACGCTCGATCGAGTTCTTGAACGCTACGTCGCTCGAACACTCGTTCAGGTTCACGCTGATCACATCACCCAGCGCCGTCTGCCTTACGAAGACTTCACAGGACTGATCCGGATCGAGCGCGGTTGGACGCAGCCATTTACTCTCGACTTTTTGTTCGATCAGCTTAACATACTGCAGTCGCAATGAATTCAACATCCGATTGTGTTCAGCCTCGCGGCGTTCCTCTTCCGCCAGCCTGCGCTTCAGCTCGGCTTCCTCGGCAAGCCGCCTTTTTTCGGCCTCTTCCGCAAACCGCTTTTGTCGCGCTTCCTCCTCCTTACGCTTACGTTCAGCTTCTGCAGCCAGGCGCTTCTTCTCCGCCTCTTCCGCTAAACGTTTTTTCTCGGCCTCCTCCGCCAGGCGTTTTTTCTCCGCCTCTTCCGCCAGGCGTTTCTTCTCAGCCTCCTCCGCGAGACGTTTCTTCTCGGCCTCCTCCGCCAGTTTCTTCTTGCGGGCCTCCTCTTTTTGCTTTTTCTCGGCTTCGAGCAAAGCCAGCCGTTTGGCCTCCTCCTTGCGTTTGCGCTCGGCTTCTGCGCGCCGCTTTTGTTCAGCCTCTTTTTTTCGCTTGATTTCCGCCCGGCGTTTCTGCTCCGCTTCCTTTTTCAATGCGGCCTGACGCTTCTTTTCTTCCTCGAGGCGTTTTTGTCTTTCCAGCGCCTGTTGCACGCGCTGCTGTTCGGCTTGCTTGCGGCGATTCAGTTCATCGTCGACCTTCTTCGCATCGACCACCACGGCCTTGACGGTGCTGGCTTGAGGCTTGGGCTGTTCCGGGATCTTGCTGCTGCTCAGGCTCAGACTCAACATCACCACCAGCACAACATGCAGCGCGATTGAAGCCACCACCGCCATTGGATGGCGCTTCATCACTTGATAGATGCTGGGCCAAAGACTGGATGATGCCATCGGACTGCTATTCCAGTGCCTCGGTCATTAAACCGACTTTTTCTACGCCGGCTGATTGTAACAACACCATAGCCTCGGTCACACGGCCATAATCCACCGCTTTGTCACCCCGTACCAGTACCGGCGTCTGCGGATGATTTTTTATCACCGCTGCGACGCGAGTTGCAAGAAGTTCTTCAGAAATCGGCTTCTCGTTGTCCGCACCGATGTTCAGATAGAGATCACCCTGCTCACTGACAGAGACGATCAGCGGCTCACGCTGCTCGGGTGGCAGCGGATTCGCACTCGCCTGAGGCAAATCGATTTCAACGCCCTGCTGTAATAGCGGAGCGGTGATCATGAATATGATCAACAACACCAGCATCACGTCGATGTAGGGCACGACGTTGATCTCCGAGACTGGTTTTCGCTTACCGCTTTGCCGCATCAGGCAACCTCGGCTTGCTCTGGTTCTGATTCGACAGTGCTCTGGCGCTGCAGTATCGTCGAGAACTCTTCAGCGAAGTTTTCGTAGGAGCCGATCAGCCTGTCCACCTGGTCGGAATAACGGTTGTAGGCGATTACTGCCGGAATTGCAGCAAACAGGCCCATTGCGGTCGCGATCAGAGCTTCCGCGATGCCTGGCGCCACCATCGCCAGAGTCGCATGTTGAACAGAACCCAGTGCGGTGAAGGAACGCATGATGCCCCAGACCGTACCAAACAAGCCGACATAAGGACTGATCGAGCCTATCGTAGCCAATAATGACAGATTCGACTCCAGCCGATCTTCCTCGCGCGCCAAAGATACTTTCATACTGCGCTGCACGCCTGCGATGAGCATTTCGCCACTGCCGACCGTACGCTTGTGCAGCCGGGCATACTCGGCAAAGCCGGACTCAAAGATGCGCGCCATACCGTTGCGCTCCTCGTCCCTCTTCTTCAACCGACTGTACAGGTCTGCCAGATTGATGCCCGACCAGAACTGGTCTTCGAAGCGCGTGGCTTCCTCACGCGCGACTTTTAGCACCTTGTGCTTGGTAAAAATCACGAACCAGGAGAGCACCGACGCCGCCAGCAGCGCCAGCATCACCAGCTGAACCAGCGTGCTGGCTCGAGATACCAGACTGATCAACGACATATCAGTTTCCATCGAGCACCTCCAGTATATTTGCCGGTATGCGTACAGGGGAAAAGGTGTCGGCTTGCAAGCAGGCTATTTTGACTTCTGCACTACAAACGAGGGCTTTATCTCTTTCTCTGGTTACCATTTGCCTGAATGTCAGTGTTGCTTTACCTCTGTCGATGACCAACGCAGACACGGTCAATGCATCATTGAAAACCGCGGGTTTGCGATATTGAATCGACAGGCTATGGACAGCAAAGATGATTCCGTTTTGTAATTTTAATTGATCCTGCTCGAATCCGAGTGATCGTAAATACTCGGTTCTGGCGCGCTCTAGAAACTTCAAATAGTTTGCGTAGTAAACGACGCCGCCAGCATCCGTGTCCTCGTAATAGACACGTACCGGCCAGGTAAATTCAGTCATTGTTTTAATTTTACAGGAAAAACACTGAGGTTTTTAGTTGTCCTCGGCCAAATCCAATCTACCCTGATTTGTCCGCTTCGAAGTCGGCGCCTGCAAACCGAACAGCCGGTAGACGTTTGCAGTGGCGACACGGCCCCGCGGCGTTCGCATCAGATAGCCCTGTTGAATCAAGTACGGCTCGATAACATCCTCGATGGTGTCGCGCTCCTCGCCTATTGCAGCGGCGAGGTTTTCCACGCCCACCGGCCCTCCATCGAATTTCTCGATGATCGCCTGTAACAAGCGCCGGTCCATGATGTCGAAACCGCTCTGGTCCACATTCAATAGTTGCAGCGCCGCCGACGCAATTGCAGCGGTGACGACCCCATCAGCCTTTACCTGCGCGTAATCGCGCACACGCCTCAACAAGCGATTGGAAATGCGCGGCGTACCGCGCGAGCGTTTCGCTATTTCGGCAGCGCCGGCCAGATCGATCGGCACCTTCAGTATGTCTGCCGAACGCTGCACGATGTGGGTCAAATCCTCAGCGGTGTAAAATTCCAGACGCAACACGATACCGAAGCGATCACGCAAAGGCGAAGTCAGCGAGCCTGCCCGCGTCGTCGCGCCGACCAGCGTGAACGGCGGCAGATCGAGCTTGATCGAACGCGCTGCCGGGCCTTCACCGATCATGATATCGAGCTGGTGGTCTTCCATCGCCGGGTAGAGAATCTCCTCGACTACCGCACTGAGTCGGTGGATCTCATCGACGAACAGCACATCGTGCGGCTCGAGGTTGGTCAGCAAAGCGGCCAGATCACCCGGCTTCTCCAGCACTGGCCCCGACGTGGAATGCAAATTCACCTTCATTTCGTTCGCCACGATGTGCGCCAGAGTGGTCTTGCCCAAGCCTGGCGGACCAAAGATCAGGACATGATCCAGCGCTTCGCGACGAGATTTGGCCGCTGGAATGAAAATCTCCAGCTGCTCGCTCACAGCGGGTTGTCCTTGATAATCGTCCAACAGCTGCGGGCGGATCGCACGATCGATGGCGACCTCGTCATCCAGCTGCTCCGGGGCGATGATGCGCTCGCTGGTCATTCCACCTACCCTTTGACCGCACTTTGCAGCGCAGCCCTGATGATCGCTTCGGTTTCCATCCCGCTGGCGTTGATCGACCTGACCATGCGGCTGGCTTCCTGCGCCTTGTAGCCCAGCGCGGTCAACGCGCTGACTGCATCGCTCACTGGACTGGATTGGTCGGCATCGGCGCCGCCAGCGGTCACTGCCGCCCCTTCATCAATCGGTGCCACATCCTCGCTTAGCTTGTCACGCAGCTCGACGATCAGGCGCTCGGCGGTCTTTTTGCCGACACCCGGAAGTCCGATCAAGGCTGCTGCATCCCGTTGCTGGACGGCACGGGCAAAATCTGGCACGCTGATCCCGGACAGGATGATCAGACCGAGCTTGGGCCCAACACCGTTGATACGAATCAGGTCTCTGAACAGGCGCCGCTCGGCAATCGTGTAGAACGCGTAAAGCAACTGGGCATCTTCGCGTACGACCATGTGCGTGTGCAGTGTCACCTGCTCACCCACTTTCGGTAATTGATAGAAGGTGGACATCGGCGCTTCCATTTCATAGCCAACACCGTTGACGTCTACCAGCAATTCGGGTGGATGTTTGCTCAGCAGTGTCCCTTTGAGGCGACCGATCAAACCCATCGCCCCCGGCTGGTGCCCGAAACCAGACCTGATGAGCGGATCCTGATGTGGTGCGCGTGGCAGATCGCAATCGCCAGAGCGTCTGCTTCATCGCTTTGCGGTAGCTCCCTCAAACCCAGTAATCGTTGCATCATCTGTTGTACTTGTTGTTTATCCGCAGCGCCACTGCCAACGACCGCTTTTTTAACCGTTCGCGGAGTGTATTCACCAACAGCCAACTGCGCCTGTATCGCTGCACAGATCGCAGCTCCCCGCGCCTGCCCCAGCTTCAGCGCAGAGTCCGCGTTATGCTTGACGAAAACCTGCTCGATCGCGAGCGACTGCGGCTCCCATGCCGATACGATTCGACTAATCTCGACGAATATAATCCCCAGTTTTTCAGCGAGGTTGTCAGCGCTTATTCTAATACATCCGCTGGTGACATACTTGTGCCGGCAGCCATCGGTATCGATCACACCATAGCCGGTAATTCGCGACCCGGGATCGATCCCCATGACTCGCAACATTGTCATGATGTCGGGCTAGCCCGCATTTCTGACCAGGATCACGGCAGCAGGCGCCAGCCCGCCGGGTGCGAAATGCAGGCTACGCGGATTGCAGACTGGCGAGCACATCTTCAGGAAAATCAGCATTCGTGTGTACCTCCTGCACGTCATCCAAATCCTCCAGGGTATCAATCAGACGCATAATCTTCTCCGCATCATCCTGACTGACGACAGTCTCGGTACTCGGTTTCTCGAAAATTTCGGCATGCTCGGGTTTCAGGCCTGCAGCTTCCATGGCCTCTTTGACCGAAAGGTAGTCTGCGTAGCTGGTCGACACTTCAATCGTGCCATCGGCATTGGTCGTGACATCCTCCGCACCGGCCTCCAGCGCTGCTTCCATGATCGCATCCTCATCGCTACCGGCCGCGTAAGTCAACAGACCAATTCGATTGAACAGATAAGCAACGGAACCGTCGGTGCCTAGATTACCACCCGCCTTGGTGAATGCATGCCGCACCTCAGACACGGTACGTTTACGGTTGTCCGTCATGCAATCGACCATAACCGCAGTTCCGCCAGGTCCATACCCTTCATAACGCACCTCCTCGTAGTTAGCGTCATCCCCCTCGCCAGTACCCCGCTTGATCGCGCGATCGATTGTATCCTTGTTCATGTTGGCGCCGAGCGCTTTGTCAACGGCCAGCCGCAACCGCGGGTTGGTTGCAGGATCACCGCCACCACCGCTGCGAGCGGCCACGGTAATTTCTCGAATCAGCTTGGTGTAAATTTTTCCCCGTTTTTTGTCCTGGGCCGCTTTTCTATGCTTGATATTTGCCCACTTGCTATGACCCGCCATGTCCTACCCGTTCAACTTACAAACTTGGTGCAAAGTGTAGCATTGTGCGCGGCATGGGTCATGCCTGAAGGGCTGGGTGAGAAATACCGGCTAGCACGACGGCGCCCTGACTAATTCAAGCGACACCGGTATCCAGCAATGGCGTGCCAACGACATCACCGAACTTACCCGAGCGCAGGAAGGTCACGACCTGAGTCGCGACACGGGCCGACAACAGCATGCCGGTATGGCTGACCGGCAGAGCGATGAAATCCGTCGCGCCTTTGAGCCGGGTTTCCTCGACGGCAACCGTACCGTCGTGTGGTAACGAGGGACCGCCTGCGACCAGGCCGGCCCCAAGTGGCAGCGTGCCGGCGATCACACCGATGTCCTGCCAGCCTTTCCAGGCAGGCACGTCGCCGAGGATACCCTGCTCCGTGGATTTCCCCAGCG
>JARFQK010000379.1 GCA_029287815.1 Gammaproteobacteria bacterium | reverse complement strand
GATTACGAGCGCACCGAGTACGTCAAGAAACTCTATGACGCCGACATCAACGATCCACTGTTCTATGATCTGATCATCAACACCGATCGGTACAGCGACGTCGAAACGGTGGAAATTATTTTGAATGCGATGCAACAGGCGCGCTTTGCATTACCCAGTGACGCTTGCGAATCGATTGGTGTAAGCGCCTAGGCGGGCTGGTGTTCGTCAGCGCCCCTGCGGAGCGAAAAGCGTAGCCATCGCTGCGGTTTGATGGAACAAACGTAGGGTGCGCCGTGCGCACCGCGATTTATCGGCTTATTTGGCTGTCCCGGTGCGCACCGCGCACCCTACTTCCCTAAGCACTATCAACATCACGCCCTGTAGCTAGCTACCCTTTGGCGCCTATCACCGTCAGGAAGGAGTCCGACAACTCGCCGCGACCAGCCTTGTCGATGATCTCTTCGGCCGTCTGCAGAATTTCCGAGATCGGTCCCGTGATGAATACCATACCAAGCTCCAGCGTACAACGCAGATCCGCAATTGGATTCTGGGTGTTCGGGTGTTCTGGCGAAAGCATCACGATTTGAATTTCATCGACATCATCCGGCATGGACTCGCAACCACCACCCGGCGCAACATATTGAAACAGCTCCTCCGGCGTGTGTAAGGCAACCGTATCTTCCTTGAAATCACCGGTTGCGGTCTTGAGGCTGAATTCAATGGTTATGGGCTTCATTGATGAATCTCCGATGATATGAGGATCAGAAAACTTCAGCGAGTATGCTAAATCAACAATCACTGTGCAACCATGACTTTGCCCGAATATTGCGAGCGCAAGAGCGAGAGCTCGGCGTGGCTCAGATACCGGGCTTCGCGAACACCAGATAGAAATTGGTTTGCAACCAGGGCTTGTCGTCGAGCAGTTGAAATCCTGCCTGACTGACCTCACCGATAACGACATCCTTGCCGGCGCGAACATGCCCCATGACCCATCTTGAGCTTCGCTCGGGATCACGGCGAAAATCGATCACGACCAAGGTGCCACCCGGTTTCAGCGATTGAAAGATCGAGGCCAGCATACGCGCGGGGTATTCGAAATGATGATAGGTGTCGACCAGAAAAGCCAAATCGATCGATGCCGGCGGCAAGCCGGTGTCGCGATCGCTATTCACGATGCCCTCAATATTCGTGTAGCCCTGCTCGCGCCCGGTACGCATGATATTCTCCACGAACGGCCGCGATATATCCACCGCGTAGACCTTGCCGGCGTCCCCGACTTTCTGGGCAAACAGCCGCGTGAACAATCCTGTACCCGCCCCGATATCCGCAACGACCATGCCCGGCCGGACACCGGTTGCATCCACGATCGCGTGGCGCCTGTCGTACACTTCCCGACCTGGCCGTTCGAACGTATTGACCCACTGCTGCCAGTCGGGATTCTGATAGTAGCTGTTGATACCCGGCGCCACACTCGATGGCTGCGCGGCCGCCGAGGAATGAACTATCGCAGCAACACACCAAGCCAACAACAGAGCAGATGCTTGCAACGCTTTCAGCTGCTTCATGCAATGACCTCATTCGGCAGGCACGACATCGTAAACCTCTCTGAAAGAAATGGCGGTCAACCCCCGCTCCGTTCTGGCAGCGTGTTAAATTATGTTACTACGCTGCCACCGGGCGCAACCATAACCGCAGTGGCACGAGAATGACACTGTAACACTAATCGAGAGTCGAGTGACCATGACGAACAGTGACCGGGAAAGTATGACATTTCGCGAGGGCGTCGATCTGATGGTCGACCGAGCCGCCCTAGCCATGGGCCTGAGCCCGGACACCATAAAAGTCGTCAAAGCCTGCAACGCTGTGCTGCAGCTCAAATTTCCGGTCAAGCTGAAAGACAGAACGGAAGTCATCAGCGGCTGGTGGGCAATCCACAGCGCCCATCGGCTGCCGGCCAAAGGTGGCTTGCGGTATTCGCCCATCGTTGGCATCGACGAGATCGAGGCATTGGCTGCGCTGATGACCTACAAGTGCGCGATCGCCGACATTCCATTCGGCGGTGCGAAGGGCGGCCTGATGATCAATCCCGAGCACTATGACGAGACCGAACTGCATGAAATTACCCGCCGATTCGCGATAGAACTGGCGAGGAAGGACTTCATCCACCCTGCTACCAATGTGCCTGCGCCTGACATGGGCACCTCATCGCGTGAAATGATGTGGATCGCCGATGCCTATAAAATGCTTTATCCGGAGAACCTCAATCACGAGGCCTGCGTGACCGGCAAACCTCAAAACCACGGCGGCGTGCCTGGCCGGGTCGAAGCAACCGGTAAAGGTCTGCAATATGCGTTGCAGGAGTTCTTTCGCCATCCCGAGCTTGTTGCACAAAGCGGCCTGTCGGACGGACTCGGCGGGCAACGGGTCGTTGTGCAAGGTCTGGGCAATGTCGGTTTCCATGCCGCCAAGTCGCTCTCCGAAGAATGTGGCGTGCGCATCATCGCGATAATCGAACGCGACGGTGTCATCATTAATGATCAGGGCTTGAATGTACACGATGTGCGCCAGCATCTGGTCGAGACCGGCGGTCTGAAAGGTTTCCCAGGCGCCACGTTCTCGTCCAATGGCGCTGCCGCACTCGAAATGGATTGTGACATCCTGATACCTGCCGCGCTCGAATCCCAGATCCATGCCGGCAATGCTATGCAGATCAAAGCCAAAATGGTCGTTGAAGGCGCGAATGGTCCTGTGACCTACGAGGCCGACGAGATGCTCAGAAGGAAAGGCGTTACCGTGTTGCCCGATGTTTATGCCAACCTGGGCGGGGTCACGGTCTCGTATTTCGAGTGGACCCGGAACATCTCCCACATGCGCTTTGGCCGCCTTCAGCGTCAGTACGACGCAGCGCGTGGCGAATACCTGGTTTCGACGCTCGATCAGCTGACCGGCAACCGGGTGGATGACACCATAAGGAATAACATCGTCAGCGGTGCCAGCGAACTCGACCTTGTTCGTTCCGGTTTGGACGATACGATGCGAACAGCGTTTCAGGAGATTCGCGATACCCTTAAGCAGTATCCCGCTATCAAGGACTACCGCACGGGCTGCTACGTGCTCGCCCTCGGCAAAATCGTGCAGACCTATCAGGACATCGGATTGATAAACCCAACCCGTGAGGCATAGCCGCAGCACGACAGATCCTCAAGGCTTCTGACCTGCCATCGCTGTAGGGTGCGCCGTGCGCACCGAAAGTTCAGACCCGGCGTCCCTCCAGGCTGTGCCGCGTGCACCAGAACTACTTCACCAACTGAAGATTCGCGGTGCGCGCGGCGCACCTTACAATGCAGCCATATGCCACGTCCGCGACGGAGCGCGGAAAAACACTCTGGGCCTGGTCGGCCCGAATCTACTCGTCCTCGTAAGGCACCTGGAATTTCTTCGACATCGCATGCGATTTTTCCATTTCCTCGTCGTACGGCGCCTCCCAATCCTCGGCGCTCATTTCTGCATCGATTGAACTCAAGTCGTCCATATCCACCGGACCCGTCCAGTCCTCCGGCGCTTCCACCGGCTCGACGTCCATCGCGTACCATGTCGAGAGATCGAATTCGTCCAGCGTACCATCAAAATACTGAATCTCGACCGTGTCACTGTGCTCATCAATCGCCGTAACCAGAAACCTCTGGGCTTTCTCGGCATGATGATACCAGCAGTCGATTTCAGGATCTGGTGTGCGTGTCATTTCGCATCTACCTCCCTCGTCTGCGTCTTGGCGAAACGCTCTGTTTTGTCGCGATATTTTGAATAATATCTCATTACAGATTATTCATATAAATGGAAGAAAAGCTATAGCGCAGCGTCCAAGAATTCCCCAGGCCATTCGGACTGACGCAACAGAGAAAAATATGATCGCCTGGCTTATCCGTAATGGCACTTACTTAAGCCGGTACGGGTTGCTTCTGTAGGAAATGTCGGCGGCAGGGAAGCCGCCGCCGAGCCAACACTGACGTATTCACGGCGTTTTCCGGAAGAAGTAACCCGTGTCGGCGGGTCGATTGCCCGACGATAGCTGTTAACTCAGTGCCATTCGGCTTAACTGGCCTGCTGCCACTGCCGTTCCGCGTTTCTCGCCAGGCGGCATCGCATGCTGAGAAGGTATCGCCACTTTTGGCAAAGCTCGGATGATCGGAAATACAGTGTGTCGCTCAAGCGTGCCCATCACGGGTCAGGCTAGTCTCCCATCTGTGCAAGCTCGTAGGGTGCGCCGTGCGCACCGCGCATACCCGGTGTGTTAGCCAATTCAGGTGCGCACGGCGCACCCTACGGTTTCTGCTGTCCTGCTCAATCGTCATTGCGAGCCGCGACAGCGGCGTGGCAATCTCCCGAATCTTGCACATTCGTTGAATCATTGCATCCGATTAGACCGCGGCTTGCTGCCGCGCCGGGACTCGGAGCCACGCCCGGCCGGGAAGTCGACGGATCAGCCGCCGGCTTGCCGTGCCCTGTCGATGTAGTCTCCGAGCTCTTGAAGAATCTTGTCACTGCGCTCCCTGTCTGTCGCCAACAGGAACCCGGAGCTGAGGCGAACATCATTCTTTTTCCAGATGATCTTGATGATCGGGAATCCCCCGCCCCATTTGCCGCCATGCCAGCGTCCGGTTTTGAGCTCGATCATCTGTTGATAACGAAGCGTAATCGGCTTTCTCGTCAGGTAACGACGAAAGTTGAAAGAATTTTCATCGTACCAGTATTCGCCGATGCCGCGCGCGAATATGCCGCCTCGGATGTAGCGTTTCCACCAGATCTCTTCGATTTCTGTTCCGAAATAATGCCCTTTATGCATGCCCCATAGAATCCGGTCATCAACGATTGTTCATGTTCGCAGTTACACGACGTTTAACCGTGCCGCGCCCGCATATTCGGGTGTCAGGCACGAACACGCCTTCGTGCAATATTCGGGCTAAAGCTCTTACTTTACACTGTGATATAGTGCAGGGCCATGACCCTGTGACAGAGGATGCTGCCTTATGTGGCTTCAGACGCAGTGCGATCTGCAATTCGATATACAAATATCCGTACCGTTCGTGCTCATGCTACGACCACGCAGTGGCGCTCAACAATGGGTTTCGCGTGAGGAATACACGTTGGAGCCGAGTACACCGGTTTTCGAATTCACGGATGACTACGGCAACCTTTGTCAACGTCTGGTTGCACCGCCCGGGGATTTCAGGATTCGAACTTCAGCAACGGTTTTGACGGCGGACACCATTGATCGAGCACCAGGTTCTCCGTTTGTCGAAGTGCAGGACTTGCCCGAAAATGTGCTCAGCTACCTGCTGCCAAGCCGCTATTGTGAAGCGGATCACTTTGGTCAGATGGCCACTGAGATCACCGCTGCTATACAGCCAGGCTACGATCAGGTGGCAGCCATAGTGTCATGGGTGCAGAGTAACATCAGCTACAATCCCGGCAGCAGCACTGTTCCACTGGCCGCCTCAGAGGTCAACGCAAGGCGCTATGGGGTCTGTCGAGATCTCGCGCACATCAGCATTGCCTTATGCCGCAGCTTGAGCATTCCGGCGAGGATGGTCGTCGGCTTCCTGCACGACCTGCAGCCAATGGATTTGCACGCATGGTTCGAAGCCTATGTGGGTGGTCGTTGGTACACTTTTGACGCAACCCAGGCTGAACTCAGGGGCGGCTACGTGTCCGTCGGTTATGGACGCGATGCCGCTGATGTCGCCATTTACAATCAGTACGGCCCGGCAGTCTATCCGGTATCGCAGATGGTGAGCGTGCGGCGCGTCGACGGCATGAACACCGGACCAGGCCAGTGACAGTCCTTGCATTAACCCGACAGGCAGCATGCGTTTCAATATCCGACATCATACCCGCTACCGTTATTCGTCGCCGGTCTGGCTGAGTCCGCAGTTGCTGCGTTTCCGGCCGCGTGACGATGGCGCCCAGCGTATTCTCGACTACAGTATCAACATCAAGCCGAACCCGGTTGGGCAGAACGATCATCTCGATCTCGAAGGGAACCGAGTGATGCAGGCCTGGTTCGATCGTGAAACGGATGTGCTCGAAGTCGATGTGAGTATCACGGCTGAAACACTTCGCTACAACGCCTTCGATTTTATTCTCGAACCCGAGGCACAAACGCTACCGATCACCGCGTCCGAGGATGGTTTCTGCGCGCGAGCCTACCTCGAACGCATCCACATCGATGATGCGGCCACCGCATTTGCTGCCGGTCTGAGCCTGGCGGCCGGGCGCGACACACTCGAATTCCTCGACCGGCTCAACCGGAAGCTGTTCCAGGATTTCAAACATGTGATACGGCATAGCGGTGCGCCTCAGAAGCCGGTGCAGACCCTGCAATCTCGCAGCGGCGCCTGCCGTGATCTAACCGTGCTTTTTGTCGACTGTTGTCGCGCCGAGGGCATTCCGGCCCGATTTGCGAGCGGCTACCAGCGCGGAGATGTGACCCGTGAACGGCGCTACCTGCATGCCTGGCCGGAAGTGTATCTTGCCGGTGCCGGCTGGCGTGGCTTCGATCCAACCCACGGCGAAGCGATCGCTGACACCCACGTCACGATTGCCGCGGCAGCCCACCCGCGCGATACGATGCCGCTAACCGGCAGCTTTCGCGGCAACCAGGCCACCAGCGAACTGGACTTCAAGCTGGAAATCGATGTTCAGCAATGACCCTGGTGTTTCCCACCGACTAACACGGTAAAAAAAACGGGAAGCTCTTCCTTGAGCTTCCCATATCTAGCCCGCAGGCTTACTGATGAACAGCAAACCTGTTAGTCGTCATGATGACCATGATGCTTGCGATGCTTGTACCCGTGATGTTTCTTTTGCCACCGCGGGTATGGC
This sequence comes from Gammaproteobacteria bacterium, assembly GCA_029287815.1. Classification (GTDB taxonomy): domain Bacteria; phylum Pseudomonadota; class Gammaproteobacteria; order SZUA-229; family SZUA-229; genus JABDQW01. Next base: position 9,412 of record JARFQK010000379.1, on the reverse strand, counting down.
TGATGCGCCGCTTCACCCATTGCAGGGAACGGCCCCAGGTAGCCGGTATAGCCGCGGCTTTCCTCGGGAATCTGCAAAGCGTCCTGGTCCGATTCACCGAACGGATGCTGAATCACTGACGTAATATAAGCATAACCGTTGATATTCGGGTAGAAGTAAGGTGACGTGGTCTCCGATCCATAAGGCGTGGTCTGCACGCGCGTCAGTTCCCGAGTCTCAACATCGTATGACCAGATCACATCGTTCTGATGTCGGCCGGTGTCCTCACCGATGATCAAGGTGCCACCGCCGGTATCACCATTGTCGAAGCCTGGAATGAACGTGATGTTGTCCGGTTCAGAGATGCCGAACAGATCACATGCGTTGTCAGCGTACGGACTATCGTCCGGCGTTATCTCCTCTGGCAAAGCCCCGCGATCTTCTGTGCGAGGAATACCATTTACAACACCGTACATGTTTTGCGCTACATAGTCATGGTTGAGATCGAGACCATAAACCGTGCCGCAGTAGTTGTACGGCACACTGATGTGGCCTGCACCGTCCGTCATCTCATTGATCACACGCGACATCGCCAGATACATCGTATTGGTGTCGGGATCCAGAGTGATGCCTTCCATTTTCTCGAATTCCATGGTCGCACCGAGGTACTCGGCGTAGCGGCTGGATTCCAGGAACGCCGCAGCCTTCTCCATTCCAGGTTTCACTGTCAAACATTCGCCGGCAGAATCACGGTTGCTCAGCTGCGTGCAGCCAGCAACGTCCTCGTCGAAAATCTTCTCAAAGGTGACACCGCTGTCGATGATGTCGCGGATCTCCCAATCAGTCGCATGGCCCAGCTTAACCCACTCGATGTGTGCGGCACCGCCATCGCGAAGCGCTTTCGCGACATTGGTATTCGCATCATAGTAGTGCGATGTCTGAATCCACTTGGCTGCGTACAGCGTGCCAGAAGTCAGGTCACCTGGCTTGTCGGCTTCGTAGCGAAACAGCCCGACTCGCGAACCGTCATCCGAGATGTACACGGTCTTCTTGTTCGGCATCACGTAAGCCAGCTCGATAGCGACGCGGCCCATCGAATAATGCTTTCTGACGCGGGCACGCTCGTAGTCTTTGACGTCTACTTCGACGACGTAACCGTAATCGTAGGGATTCATATGTTCAAGCGCTAGAGCCGGCAGCTCGGAGTCCAACGCACCGCGTGCTTCCGGGAAATAGCGTACCATCTGCGCGTTATAATCGCTGACAGTGCCGTCGCGCCATTGCTTGGAATCGGGTGGATATTCCTCGGATCCAATATGACTTCCCCAGGGTGAGACCGAACCGGCACAATGTACCCAGCCGCCATTGAAATCAGAAAAGTCCAGCGGACGGGTTCGCAATGCAGTCAGTTCACCATTATCTTCGTCCTGATCCAACTCGGTCAGATACATCGCCGCAGGACGGCTCTCGAAATGAGAAACCATGAACAGACCACCGCGTTTGCCGTGGATCAGAGACGAGAAATCGTTGTCATTGGATACACGAACCGATCCGTCTTCAGCGGTCACCGGCCAGCCCTCGATATCGATCAGCGTGCCGAAAGGCATCGCGGAGCCGCCTGGCTTGTCGCCCGAACGCATGACCGTGTTGTAGTTCACATCGTTTTTTTCACCTTCGATGATCGCGAACGGGGACGTCAGAATATTACGTTTGTCGAGATCATTGGTCGGCACTGGCGCGTTGGTGAATTTCAGTTCACCGGCTTGCACAGAACCGGCTACAGCTGCAGCTACTGCGAAAGCAAGAATTTTTGGTTTCATTATGTTCCTCGGATTGTTTGTCAGCTCAATTGGATGGTGAGACCTACTGGATATTGCTCGCGAGGTAAATTAGAGTAAAAAAATGACAGCGGCATTAAGCTTGTATTTCAGTTTTGTTACGTTTCTGTACGCGGTCTATTTGAGGAAACTCTGATTCATTCAGAGTCTCCTCGGCGCATTGCAATGCCACACCAAATGATCAAAATGACACTCAATTGGACAAATCCTCAGCCATGAAACGCAGAAAGTTTCTGAATCAGACCGCCAGTAGCCTTGCGCTGCTGATGCTGCCGATAAGCAGGTCGGCATTATCTGATAGTCAGCAACGGGCCGGCGATCCGCAACGACACCCTGCACCGCGCAACAACAGCAAAATCAAGCAACGCGACAGTGATGCATTGATCACATTATTTCTGTGCGGCGACGTGATGACCGGCCGAGCAATCGACCAGATATTGCCCTATCCAGGTAACCCGGAGATCTTCGAGAGTTACCTCAAGGATGCGCGGATGTACGTCGAACTGGCCGAACGAACGACTGGCCCGATAGCCAAACCCGTTTCCTTCGACTACATCTGGGGAGACGCGCTGGCCGAGTTCGAGCGGTTCTCGCCGGACCTGCGCATCATCAATCTCGAAACCAGCATCACGCGCAGCAACGATGTCTGGCAGGGCAAAGGCATCAATTACCGGATGAACCCGCGCAATATCCCCTGTCTGACGGCCGCCGGCATCGACGGCTGCACGCTGGCGAATAATCATGTGCTCGACTGGGGCTTTGCCGGTCTCGAAGAAACCTTGACGACACTGGAGCAAGCGAACCTGAAATTTGCTGGCGCCGGCAGAGAGGTCGAGCAGGCCCGGGCCCCGGCTGTGTTTACCTTACCCGGTAAAAGGCGCGTGTTGCTGTTCTCATACGGACACATCAGCAGCGGTGTACCATACAATTGGCAAGCTACCGAAACCCAGGCCGGCATCAATGTGCTCTACGACTTGTCGGTGGATACGCTGAACCAGGTCCGCAGACAAATCGCGCCAATGCGACGCGACAACGATGTTGTGATTGCTTCGATGCACTGGGGCAGCAACTGGGGCTATCGGATACCAACCGAACAGAAGCGGTTCGCCCGTGGCCTGATCGACCAGGCCGGTATTGATATCGTGCACGGACACTCGTCCCATCATCCAAAAGGCATCGAAATCTACCACAACAGACCGATCATCTATGGCTGTGGGGACTTTCTGAATGATTACGAGGGCATCAGTGGACACGAGGAGTACCGGGGCGACCTGGGCCTGATGTATTTCATCACGATAGATGCGCGCAGCGGTGAACTCACCCGGTTCGAGCTGGTGCCGACTCAGATCAGGAATTTCCGGGTCAACCGCGCCAGTGCCGGCGATGCCCAATGGTTGGCGGACATGCTCGACTGGCAGGGCCGTGAACTGCAAACCCGCGTTCAAATGAATGCCGACGGGGTCCTGCAGCTCTTTTCAGCATAGCATGCAGCAAGAACCCGGCATGGGAAATCTGCCAGTATTGTCACCGAACGCAGCCGACATCATCGATGCAGTGCTGAACCATGATCAACGGGTCCTGCTGTTCGGTCCAATGGGTATCGGCAAGTCGACCCTGGCACTGCAGCTGGCGTCTGCACTGGCTGCATCGGATCGATCCTGCTACTGTTTGAACGCTGATCCCGGATCCCCCGCATTCGGCCCACCTGGGGCGGTTTCGCTGGCAGCCTGGCAACAGGCGCGATGGCAAGTCACCGACTATGTCGCCCTGTGCACCCTGGATGCCGGCCGCTTTCGTTTGCCGCTAGTAACTGCGGCGCGCATGTTGGCGGCGCGTTTCCCCGTTGGTCCGGCGCTGATCGATACACCCGGGGTCGTGCGCGGTGTTGCTGGCCGCGAACTTTTGCAAGGTCTGGTCGAAGCCACTGCGGCCGAGGCCGTTTTGGCCTTGACGGCGAAAGACCGTTCACCGCCGCTGCTCGAGGAACTTCGCACGCTGAGAGCGGAGGTCTACGTTGTCCACACGGTCGCTGCAGCGAAACGACCCGGCAAGCGCGCCCGCGCCAGGCAGCGCACAGACCGGTGGGATCAGACGCTCGCGGGATCGCAAGAGCATGCCCTCGACCTGGCCCGAATCAATATCACCGGCACACCGCCGCCACCGGCTGAAACCAGTGCATGGCAGAGCAAACAAGTGGCCTTGTTGCGTGCTGATCGCACCCTGGCGATGGGCGAGGTTACCGCAGTCCAGTCAGATCGGTTGATGGTCAAACTGACGCAACAGGCCAGCGATGCGGACACGCTGTTGATACGCGATGCGGTACGCACGGTGGATGGCTGGATTGAGACTGCAGCTCCGTATGCGGCGGAACGCCTTGACTATGTGCTACCAGCCGACGTCTTGCCATCCCTATCGACAGATACCGGTCCACGCATCGTCGGCCGCGTCGGCGCCGTGGACATTGCCCTGGTCAACGGCATTTTCGGCGACCCGTTGCTGCATCTGCGCCTGCGTCATCAGCGCCGCAGTCTGCTGTTCGATCTCGGTGGCGGCGATCGTCTCCCGGCCCGAATCGCTCACCAGGTCACGGATGTCTTTATCAGCCATGCGCACATGGATCATATCAGTGGCTTCCTGTGGTTGTTGCGCTCGCGTATCGGCGCGTACCCGGCCTGCCGGCTCTACGGACCGCCGGGCCTTGCGGTTCATATCGGCGGTTTTCTGCAGGCCATTCTGTGGGACCGTGTTCAGGAAAACGCTCCGGTCTTTGTGGTCCACGAACTCCACGGCGATTCTTTGAAACGTTTTCGTTTGGTGGCTGGCGGTACGCAGCCTGAATTCCTGGACGACAAACCGCTTGTCGACAACGCAATCCTGTGCGAAGCGGGATTTACGGTACGCGGGATTACACTGGATCATCACGGTACAGCGGTCATTGCATTTGCCTTTGTCGCCGCCCCGCAGCTGAACATCCGCAAGGACCGCCTCGAAGCGCGCGGACTCAAACCAGGCCCCTGGCTGAATGCGTTGAAATCAAACATACGTATGAAACAGCAAAATGCGACGATTCCGTTACCGGACGGCAGTGAGGAAGGTGTCGGTTCGCTGGCCAACGATCTGGTCCTGAGAACCCCGGGAAAGACGCTGGTCTACGCAACCGATTTAGCTGATACCGCCGAAAATCGCACCAGACTCGTCGAGTTGGCTCGACACGCGCACACGTTCTTTTGCGAATCAAGCTACAGTGAAGCCGACGCTGAATACGCCGCCATGAATGGACACCTGACCACACGCGCATGCGGTGAAATTGCAAGCGCGGCCGGTGTCAGCCGGCTGGTCCCGTTCCATTTCTCGCGCCGCTACCAGCACCGAGCCGAGCAGCTTTATCAGGAGATTGACAACTACTGCTCGCGCTTGTGCCGACCCCGCACCACGGTGGTTCTCGATCGAGATGACACTGCGGAGGCCACAGTCGAGCTTGATTAATGGGTGAGCTGACGGCTCATTCCTTCTTGACGGTAGCGTCTTCAACGATGAGCGGGTAAAAGTAACCGAAACCGAAATCCTTATCCACAGCCAGCTTGCCTTCGACCACGACAATGTCGTCGACCGATGCGGTGTTGTCGGTGATGATGGTCAGATCGTCCAAGGTGCTGCTGTCTCTGATATGCAACCAGTTTCGATTCATCACGTTGAATGTGAATTTGGTCACTTTTCCACGCACGCGTATGGTCTCACCGCTGAGCTGGAGCTTGTTGTCGTACAAGTCGGCGATGGTGTTGCCGCCCTCGAGCTTGTCGATGCCTTCAACCATCGTTTCTTCGGCTGCCGGTTGTTGCTGCGCTGCAGCGATGCCAGCACCGGTGCCTGACGGACCCGACTCGTCGGTAATGAAATTACTGACAAAGTAGATGATCGAGAAATCTCGATTCATTGCGCTACTGTGAAAATTTCTCATCGGCATTTCAGTCGTGAAAGCGATCCTGTCACCGACGTTCAACGGCGTGATCGATGATGCCGCCCAGACTTTTTCCTCGCCGGTATCGACTTCAGCATAAGTATAGCCGCCAGCTTCCAAGACCTGTGTGACCTTGCCTTTAATCTGATGCGGCGGCTGCGGCTCCGTGATCTCGCCGACCTTCGGTGAAGCACTAACCGGGTTTATTTGTGCGGATCCCAGGTTCAAGAGAATGGCCGAAAAAAAGGCCAGCAATGCCATTGAAATCCCATCGCGTACTAACATGATGAATACCCTTTGTCTGTGTAATGTATAGTCGGCATGATACACCACCGAGATTGCCACGTCGCTATCGCGCCTCGCAATGACACCTACCCGCCGTTGCGAGCAGCCGTAGGGTGCGCCATGCGCACCATTGAGTATAAGTATCTATCAAGACTTTTGGTGCGCACGGCGCACCCTACCTTGCTCCTCGGACACGTAAAAGTAATCCAGACTACTGGATCGAGCTTCTTGAGTCTGGAAGCGATATCCGCGATAACCGTTTCAAATCGGGGTCAGATGCTAATGGTCCTTACTTGAGCCGACACGGGTTGCTTCTGGAGGAAATGTCGGCGGCAGGGAGGCCGCCGTCGAGCCTACACGCTATCAATAATCCATGAACAAATCCGAATCATCGAGCTCATCAGCTTCCTCATCTGTCTTTGCCGGTTTTGCCGCATCCGTTTCCGGCGCCTCTTCCTTCTCCGAGTCGATAAGCTTGTCGAGCCCGAGCCCCTTACCCACACCCTTGACCGCACCACCGACACCTTTCACCACGCCTTTGACCGCCTTGCCGACATCCTCGACGATCGGAATACCGGCTTTTTCAGCGACCATCGAGACACAAGGGTTCTCTTTGCCGTCGCCCAGATCCGAAAACTTGACCAGGGCAGCCGGTGGATAGACCACGGTTGCCCAGAGTTCGGTCGCTTTCAACAAAGCACCGGTTTTTTCGACATCAACATTCGGCTGGCTCAACGTGCCTTTCACCAAAACCGGGAATGCGACGCTCAGCGTTACCCCCTTGGCGTTCGGGGACACTTTCAGATCGAGCTGCTCCTGCTTCAGGTCCACCTTGCCTTCGGCAAATACAGTCGAGTATTGGGTATCCAGCACAGCAAGCTGCGATGTCATGATGCCTTTTTCGAACTTCAGATCGCAGATCGCACACTCGATTTTGGTCTTGTTTGACCCTTCAACGAAAATCGTGCCGAACATCGCACTCAATCCGCCGACGAAAATATCCAGCGCTTTGGCATCGGCACTACCTTCTTGTGCTAGCAGACCGACATCACCATCCAACGTCCCGAGGACTTGTGCGATACTCTGGCCGGTTCCCGTAAGCGCAATATCCGCAGCCAGCGGGCCTTCAACCACTGCGACTCCGTCTTCTGTTCGCAGCAATTCACCGAGATCGATCTCGGGTGCCTTGAGTTTCAGGTAGACAGCCGGCGCACCTTTGCGGCTAGCATCAACCACAAAATCACCGACCAACTCACCCTTGACCGAGGAGAGCTTGAGCAGTGAGGCCGTCAGTTTGCCCGAGCCGATAGTGACTCTGGCTTCCGCTTCTTCCAGGCGCCTGTTGCGCGTGCCCAATATATTCGTTGCGCGCAGCTTTGCCTTGACTCTGTAGTTGGAGAGCAGTTCGAATGGCAATGGCTCGTCCGGAAAGACTCTGCCCGTCTTTTTTTGAGTCTCAGGTTTTTTCTTTGTCGGCGCTTGCGGTTCCTTTTCCGGTAGCAGCTTGTTGAGGTTCAAATCGGCCAGTGTGAGTTCCGTCTCGACGTCCGGTATGGCTGAAGCCATGTTCAGGGTAAGCCGGCCATTCACATGGCCCTCGGCGACCGCAATCTTCATGTCGGAAACTTGCAGTTTCGACTCGCTGGATTTAACACGCGCATTGACATCAATCTTGCCGACCTCCGGAATCTGTTCCCCGAAGGCCCGACGCACGCCATCCAAATTGCTCGCCTTTGCCTGCACGGCAAGATCCAGGCCATCGAGCGCAGTAGCCGCTGGCGCAATTCCTGAAACCTTGCCGGTGATGCCGAACGCTTCCAGGGAGAAATCAACCGTGTAGGGTTTCGCCATGTCGAATAGACCCTCAGGCGGTATCAGGCTACCGCGAAGCTTGACTGGCTGACTATCCAAAGCACCATCGGCAGTGACGGTGAAGTGGGTTCTGTCCTCGCCTTTCTGTTTTGGCTCCCGCGCCATACTCAGCTCGAGCTCCTCCTTGCGTGGCTTATTCGCATAGCCGAGCTGTACAGCACCTTCCAGACTTTCGATCAACTCTGCAACAGTCTCGCCTCCTCCGGCCAAGGCGATTTCAGCCTTGGCCTGGCCGTGCTTCAAGCGCGGGTTTTTGGCCAACGGCTCCAAGCTGCTCAGCTTTATTTCAGACGTTGTCAGATCCAGAGCAACGACCGCCTGTTTCTGCCTGGCGTCGACCGTGAACTTAGCATTGACCGAGCCTGCATCGGTGGCTACCTCAGATTCATCGATCTTCACGGTGCGATCGTCGATGATCAAACGGCTGCGCGCGGTCTTGATCCGTATCTGCGGCAGATTGATGCGTTCCATGGACACCACGACATTGGCGTCAAGAATACCACTCCACGCAAGGTCAATCGGTCGATCGAGTGCCGCCACTGGCGAAGTGCTCTTTAACGGCGTCTTTTTCGATGCTTGGTTGTCGGGCTCTTCGGCAAGCAGTGGTGCCCACATGCGCACCACATCGACATCACTGATCACGACGGAACCAATCAGCTTCGGTCGCGGCTGTTCGCGTTGCAGTTGTAGGTCGGCCGCAAGACGGGACTTTCCTGCAGCCGCGTCGATCGTAGCCGACAGCGGCTGACCTTGATCACCCTGCAGCTCCAGCTTCAGTTCGACAGACTCCACCTGCGGGATAATGTCACCGAACACATCGCGCATCGGGCTCAGACTGTCTGCTTTGGCCAGAAAATCCAGCTCAATGGCCGGTGCTTGCGCAGAACCTTTGATACTCCCTTGGGCATTCGCCTCCAGCCCAAGAACACTGGCATGCAGCTCGATCGGCAGATCCAGGTCGTCAACTTTAAGTACGGTCGGCAATGCCACAGTGCCATCGACTGAGACTGGGTGATCGTTGACCTGCCCGGCGATATCGATCATCAGCGGTGCCGTCGGAATCTCCCACTGCACGGCGGCGCGATCGAGCGTTGCAGCGATCTTCCGGCCCGATACAGCCTCCAGGTAGGTAAACTCGACCTCGCTGATGGTCAGATCGCCGACCCAAGGCAGCTCTAATCCGATAGGGGCAATGGTGTCCTCGCTGGCTGGTACCTGAACATCCGGGTCTCCTAGCATCCAGTTGCCACGACCGTCAGCGTCGGTTTCCAGCGAAGCAGTCACACCCTCTACGTGCAAACGCGGAATTTCAATGTCGCCTTGCAGTAATGGCTTGATTCTGATCTCGGCCTCAAAGCGTTTCACCGCGAGCAAGTCGGCCTCCGACGCCCAGGCGGCATTGGCCAGAGTGACATCGCTGACGACGACCGACGTCGTGGAGCCCAGGTTCAGCTCGAGTTCACCGTCCAGGGTAAGGCGC
>JARFQK010000373.1 GCA_029287815.1 Gammaproteobacteria bacterium | reverse complement strand
ACATTGCACGAAGAAGTGTAAAAGAGAAAAACATGACCATCTTCGGCTGCAGACAACATTATCTAAACGACCAAATGATCGACAACACCGACTTTGAACGGAGCGCAGACATCAGGCTCGGCCGCGATGGCTGATGCCGAAAACAGCGCGATCAAAACAGCGGCAGCGATGTTTCTGAATAAGTTCATATGCAAAACCTCGTTCCTCTCTTAAAGAGGCATATTAGTAAATACTAATATAACTAGGTGCACATGTCAAAGGCTCAGCTCCAGGCAGGCCTGTAGGCAGTGATCTATCCTATTGATTTAAATATTTTTATGCGGGTTTTCTGGCATTCTGCGCCAGCAGTAACCAGTGCATTAAATGGCTCATTTGTGCACCCAGTCAGCGCCAAGCGTACCTTGCAGCTTGTCCAGATATTCCTGGCTCGACACCCATGCGATCATGCTCTCGGCTTTTTCTGTTCGGCGCTGCAAATCAGCCCGTTTTTCGCTCTCGTCGTCGGCCGTTTGAGCCAGCTTTTGGGCGACATAGTCGCGGTTCATTTGCCACAGCGCAGCGTCTCGCTCCTGTTTGATACGAAGTCTTTGCTGATACCAGTCGCTCTGCAGCAGGTATTCACGCGTGAACATGCCACGTATTTCGGGATCATCGATGGTCTTACCCTGATAGCGACCATCGGACATAATATGCAGCAATGCCTGCAGCGGGGGGCATGCGTCATCGATCGAACCGTCTTCGAAATAAGCGCTGGCGACGCGTTGTTGCGCCTCTGTGATATTTTTGATGCCATCCACGTAAGCGTCCATGTCCTGTGTTTCCGGCCGCAGCATCGCTTCGTCAAACACGATGCTCGGACTATCGAACACTTTGCCGAAATAAGCATGCACGAAATGACTCGTGATACGGTACCCGAGTCTGCTCGCGTAAATCTTCTCCCCTTGACAGTCGAAATCATCGAGTTTTTCCAAATAGCCTTTGTCTATCAGGAACTTTGGGTCGCGGTGCGCGACAGGAAGACGGCACCATATTTCGGGTATCAGCATACTGATATCGTGGTCTACTCGACGACGCGCGCCGATATAACCGGCAGCCGTGGAGAAGCCATCATGGCCACACAGCACGAAGGATACCAGCGCGTTGTTCAAATCAGCTGTTGTCGACAGGGCATTGAACGGACCTTTGGTCAGCGCACCCTCTGAACCTGCACCGGTGGTGGAAGGCGATTTACCGGTCAGACTGCATATGAGATCCATGAACAGTTCCGGCAACTCCTGGTAGTGAATCGGATTGTAAACCGCCAATGGCCGAATGCCCGTTTTTTTGTCCGGGGGATTATTGCGCCGGCCCTGTAAAACCGCGTTCACCGGGAAATAGACCGGCTGAGCGAGCGAGAGGCCGCGAGCGAGCCGCGTGCTGACCAATGCCAGGTATTTGCTTCGGGGATCGGCGAGGTCGGGGCGTCTTTGCAGATAACGCATATTCGGGCTGGGCCTGCCGTCCACGATACGCGGATGTGCGGATGAAACGAAGTATTCGCCTTCCGAAATAGCCGCAGCATCGCGAATTCGGTTTCGCATGGGTTCAGAGTATTCATCAAAATGAATCACGTCTTCCAACAGCTCGACCGCGTCCGCTCCGGTCAAGGGCTGGAAGTTCGAAATAAAATTATTGATCCCTGCCAGGTCCGATTCTGTTTGTGTATCGAGGCCTCTTTTAATCGCATCGTCGGGGCGCTGAAACAAATAGTTTTCGCAGTTCACGACCAGCTTTTGACTGTTGCCGTCACAATCGTAGTCTTTATTAAGACCATCCAGAGAATCTGCCAGTACCACGACCGACGCGGAAATATCATCTTCCATTTGCACTTTTTTTGCGGCGACGAAGTCTTGACGCAACTTGTACAGACGCCAGGTCCCATCGCTGTGAGTACCGACACGGAGGTAACTCGAGATAAGTTTGCGGCCATTGTATTTGAGTTCGTGACCTGGGTGACCATTCACTTCATCTACAGAAAAATGTTCGCGCCAGCTCGCGCCCCATTCGGGGTTATAAAACCGCTTGATCATGAACACCAGCGCTAGTATGTGTTGAGGAATGGATTCGAGCCAACGATTATACTCATCAGTAAAATCGGCTGAGGGCGTGAGTAGCTTGATCACGGACCCCAGTGTGCGTTCGCCGCTGAGTAACGAACGGGTATCGCTGATCGATGAATCTGCGAAACGATCTGAATAATCCCGATTGAAAATAGCTTCGACCTGGTCGAAGTCTGTCTCACGATTGCCAACATAACCTGCACCGCTGATCATCGAATCCTGTATCGATTTCGAAATTTCGGATTTACCACCACCCGATACTGTGCTGGGCTTATGGCAGAAAGTGCCTTCGCCGAGAGTGCCGATCAAACGCCAGCTGGGCGCTTTAGGGTGTTTCTCCATATGCACGACGAAGCCGCTGGGGTAAACGTAGGAGTGCTTTGCCAGCAATTTGATCGTTTGTGTTTGACCGTTCTTCAGCCAGCTGACATGGTGCTGCTTCATGTCGATATGCGCAGTCTCTGGTATATAAAAGATATCAGCATATCTGGTATCGACCGCATAGCCTTGAGGTTTGAGACGAATACCGTCCTGAAGCTGCTTACACAGCCGTTCGAATGTGTGCTCGCTCATGTCCTCCGACACCTGGGGTAAATAGGTTTCTCCCAGATTGAAGCGCGGAAAGGCGAGGGCGCCACCAGCGTGTTCTTCTTCGACACCACCGAAAAGATTGGCTGAATAGCTTATCTGCGATTTGATCTCTTTCTTACTGTAGCCGAAATAATTGTCTGCGATGATAGTCACAACCACACCGGACATGTCCCTGCAGACGACTTTGAACGCATGTCCATCGTTATACAGCTCCGACTCTTGCTGCCAGCACATACCGTCCTTACGCTGGCGCTCACTCGCCTGATCGATATGCGGCAAGCCCAGCGCTTTCTTGGTCAGTCCGGTCAAATGCGGTGCGAGGATAATGCAGCCACTATGGCCGGTCCAGTGGTCGATATCCAGTGCCGCGTCATTCTCAGTGAGAAATGGATCTCCGGCGTTGCCGAAAATGGTCTCGACAAAATCAAGGTTGGCAACGAGGCTGCCCGGCGCAAACATACGTGTTTCCAGGCTTCTGGCAGACACCACGCCGGCTACTGCCGGGCGCACGATCGGCCGCAACAGCAGTGACACCCAGAGGTTGATGGGCTCCGGCAGATTGCTGGTAAGCGGCAGCTCCATGAGTTCGGCAGGCGGGTCGAGCGCAATCTGTAGCAAACTGGCATAGGCCTGCACAGGAACAGCCTTTTTGTCAGCGGGAACCGGCAATCCACCTTCAACGATATGAAACACACCGGCCGTGGTGCGCCGGTCACTTCTAGGATTGTGCAGTACCCCTTGCTGAATGCGGTACGATTCCAGAAGAGAGGACTTGTATTCGTTTTTTTCCAATGGCAGCGATAATTCACGCGCAATGCCCGGAGCATTCAACGTGAATGTCGCCCCCGGTAGACTGACCTTCGCATCAACGCCATTACGCGCCAGGTAATCATTGAGAAAATTCTGAATACGTTGATCAGCTGGGCATCGATACGCTGACAACAAACGCCGGTGTTCGGAGTAATTCTTTAATAGACTGTCAGCGATTGTCAGGTAACTGCGATCGGTATTGAGTTCGCAGCGGTGCCCCAAAGCCGCAAGCTGGAGGCAGATATGCTGCAGGCTTATCTGGCGCTGATCGACAGCTCGGCGTTCGGGACGCGAATAATGCTCCGGAGTTTTCATTACCGTAGCCACTTTTGACCCCCCCTTGCATGACTCGGATTACACCTCATTGTAATGAGCTGGCGCCAAAATTACCAACACAGGCTATTTCAGCGTCGATTCGAAACTGCGACGCTAAAACTATCAGGGAGTTACATGGTTTTCTTGCTGGAATGCAGAAGATAGCGCACATGGGCCGTGATGGGCGCGCCTGGAAAACACACCGCCTTTTCGATCATCCGAGCTATGTCAAAAAGGCTGCCAGCGCCTCAGCAGTACCATATGCTAAGCTGCCGTTAGCCTTTGGCTTTTCACCGCTTTTGCGGCCTTTTCCAGCCTTTGATGGTTTTTTGTTCGGTGCGGCTCAAGGTCAGTTCATGATCCTCTGCGTCCCTGGTGATCGTACTGCCTGCACCGATGGTTGAATTTTCGCCGACAGTGACCGGCGCAATCAACTGCGTATCGGAGCCAATGAACGCGCCGTCTTTGATTATGGTTTTGTGCTTGTAGGCGCCATCATAATTGCAGGTTATCGTGCCTGCGCCAATATTTACTTTTTCGCCAATTTCAGCATCGCCCAGGTAGGTGAGATGATTCGCTTTGCTGCCAGCGCCAAGCCGGGTGTTCTTGACTTCGACAAAATTGCCAACCTTACTGTTGTCTTCCAAACTGGTTCCGGGGCGTAACCTTGCAAACGGGCCGACTTCAACCTTATGCTGGATGCGGGTCTGCTCCATGATCGTATAAGGCCTGATCACCGCGCCATCTGCAATTGTGCTGTCAATGATGATGCAACCTGCACCTATGCTCACATTCTTGCCAATACTCACCTTACCCTGGAATACACAATTCACGTCTATGAACGAATCAACACCGACATCGAGCTCACCACGAATGTCGATTCTGGCAGGGTCAGCGATCGACGCGCCCTTCAACATGATGGCCTCAGCCAGCTGTTGTTGTTTGATTCGCTCTAACTTTGCCAACTGGATTCTATCGTTCACACCTTCGACCTCAGAAGTATCTTCTGGCTGGGATGTTATTACCCGCTTCCCGTCTTGTACTGCCAGCTCGATCACATCAGTAAGATAATACTCACCTTGTGCATTATTGTTGTCAATCTTGCGCAGACAATTATTCAAATAACCCGCCTGCAGAGCCAGCACGCCGGTGTTAACTTCGGTTATGGCTCTTTGTTGTTCGTTCGCATCCTTTTGCTCAACGATAGCGACGACTTCTCCGCCTGCGCGCAGGATTCTGCCATATCCGGTAGGATCCTCCAGGTGGACGGTTAACAGCGCGATAGTATCAGCGGTGACGCTGCTGATCAGCTGATTCAAGGTCTCGGATCTAATCAGCGGAACATCACCGTATAGAATCAGCACAACATGATCATCAGGTATATGTGGACTCGCTTGCTGTACGGCATGTGCAGTGCCTAATTGCTGATCCTGTAAAACCCATTCGACATCGAACTGGCTGCAGTACTCGTGCAGGTGCTCACCACCATGACCGTAGACAATATGGATGTCCGTCGCACCAAGCTCGAGACTCCGGAGGTAGACATGCTCGAGCAGAGGCTTGCCGGCGAGCTCGTGCATGACTTTGGGCACCGCGCTATTCATTCGCGTGCCCTGACCGGCTGCAAGAATGATGACACTGAGCTTCATGCAGACTCCCTGAAAAAAAGGCCGGTTGTGTCCGGCCTCGTAATTATTGCTGCAACCTCATGCTGCAGACGTGGATTACCTTCGCTTGCGCAGTTTCTTGATTGTCTCGATTTTCGCAATGGCTTCGACGAGTTCCGCTTTGGCGCGAGCATAATCCAAATCAGATTTTCTATCCTGCATTGCGGCTTCTGCCCGGGCTTTGGCCTCCTGTGCAGCAGCTTCGTCGATATCAGCAGCACGTATTGCTGAATCAGAAAGTATGGTCACTACGTGCGGCTGAATCTCCATTATGCCGCCATTGATAAAGAAGGACTGATCTTCCCCGTCCTGGAGCACGACACGTACCTCGCCCGGTTTCAGCTTGGTCAGCAGCGGCGCATGTCGAGGATGAATGCCAACTTCGCCCATTTCTGCCGGTGCGTAACACTCAATTATGGTCCCCGAATAGATTTCGGTTTCTGCGCTTACGATATCAACGTGCATCGTCATCGACATTTCTGGTCACTCTCTGCGTTTATTGCATGCTCTTGGCTTTATCGACGGCCTCGTCAATGCCGCCAACCATATAAAAAGCCTGCTCCGGCAAATCGTCGTGTTCGCCTGCAAGAATTGCTTTGAACGCGGCGAGATTGTCTTTCAATGTAACATATTTGCCTGGTGCGCCGGTGAACACTTCAGCAACAAAGAACGGCTGGGACAAAAACCGCTGGATCTTGCGTGCACGGGCGACCACCAGCTTGTCTTCATCGGATAATTCATCCATTCCCAGAATCGCGATGATGTCTTTGAGTTCCTTATAGCGCTGCAAGGTTCCCTGCACGGCACGGGCGGTTTCGTAGTGTTCACTGCCAACCACATGGGGATCAAGGATTCGTGAGGTCGAGTCCAGTGGATCCACCGCTGGATATATACCCAGTTCGGCAATCTGACGAGACAGTACCAGGGTCGCGTCCAAATGCGCAAACGTCGTCGCTGGTGACGGGTCGGTCAGGTCGTCAGCAGGGACGTACACGGCCTGGAACGAGGTAATGGATCCGGTCTTGGTCGAGGTGATGCGTTCCTGCAGCACACCCATTTCTTCTGCCAGTGTAGGCTGATAACCCACCGCTGACGGCATGCGTCCCAGCAAGGCGGAGACCTCGGTACCCGCCAGGGTATAACGATAAATATTGTCGACGAACATCAAGACGTCACGACCTTCATCACGGAAAAACTCAGCCATGGTCAAACCGGTCAGCGCAACGCGCAGACGGTTGCCCGGCGGTTCGTTCATCTGCCCGTAAACCAATGCGACCTTGTCGAGCACGCCACCTTCCTGCATTTCGTAGTAAAAGTCGTTACCCTCACGGGTACGCTCACCAACGCCGGCAAACACCGAGTAACCCGAGTGCTCGACCGCGATATTGCGAATCAACTCCATCAGGGTGACAGTCTTGCCGACACCGGCACCTCCGAACAGACCGATCTTGCCACCTTTTGCGATCGGCATGACCAGATCGATAACCTTGATACCTGTCTCCAGGATCTCGGTTGACGCGCTTTGTTCCTCGAACTTCGGCGCTTCACGATGGATCGCGGCAGTGGTTTCGGCACCGATATCACCCTGGTTATCGATCGGATCCCCCAGAACGTTCATGATGCGCCCCAGGGTTTTCGTACCGACGGGCACACGAATTGCGTCGCCGGTGTTTTCGACTTGCATACCCCGGCGCAAACCATCGGTAGAGCCCAGAGCAATGGCCCGAACAACGCCATCACCGAGTTGCTGCTGCACTTCCATGGTCAGATTGGTTTCCTGCAGCTTCAACGCATCGTAGACTTTTGGAATGGAGTCCCGTGGAAATTCCACATCGATGACCGCGCCGATAATTTCGACTACGCTTCCGGTACTCATGATCGTTTCCTCATTAAACTTGTTAATTTCAGCTCTGTATTCGCCTCAAGGAAACTCTGTTTCACTCTGAGTTTCCGCGCGGCACATGGTTATGCCGCCATTTTCAGTCACAACTGTGATTGAAAATCATGAAAAATAAAAACTCGTACTTTTATTTTTCTCGCTCTGATCATTCACGGTTGGAGTATGACAGAGCTTCCTCAGACCGCAGCAGCACCGCTGACAATTTCGGAGATCTCCTGGGTAATCGCGGCCTGTCTCGCTTTGTTATAAACCGTCTGCAATTCTTTGATGATTTCGCCTGCATTGTCCGTGGCGCTCTTCATGGCAATCATGCGCGCAGACATTTCACTGGCGATGTTCTCGACCAGGCCCTGGTAGACCTGCGATTCGATAAAACGAAACATCAGACCGTCGATGATGTGCTTGGCCTCCGGCTCATAGATATAGTCCCAATGGTGCTCCAGTTCCTGGTCGACTTCACCCATGATCGGCACCATCTGATGGATTCGCGGGCGCTGCGTCATCGTGTTGACGAATTCATTATGCACCAGGTACAGGCGATCAATGCGCCCTTCATCATACGAATCGAGCATCACCTTGACCGTGCCGATCAGGTCCTCCATCGTAGGACTATCACCCAGGTGATCGGCCTCGGCGACCAGCTGACACTTGAATCGGCCGAAGAAACCCACGGCTTTCCGGCCTATCGCACAGACATCCACATCGACGCCTTGTTTGTCCCATTCGATCATTTCCCTGACCGTTGCCTTGAACATGTTGGTGTTCAAACCGCCACACAAACCGCGGTCAGTCGACACGATGATATAGCCAACGCGCTTGACTTCCGGTCGATCGCTCAGGTAAGGATGTTGGTACTCAGGATGCGCCTGGGCAAGATGGGCCAGGACGTTACGTATTTTCTCCGCGTACGGGCGTGAAGCGTGCATGCGGTCCTGCGCTTTGCGCATTTTGCTCGCAGCGACCATTTCCATCGCCTTGGTGATCTTAGCGGTGTTCTGGATGCTCTTTATCTTAGAGCGGATCTCTTTAGCGCCTGCCATCGTTTACTCCGTCAGCTGTTTGCCTAATAAGCACCATTGGCCTTGAAGTCATCCAGCGCTGCACGCATCGCTGCCTCTATCTCGTCGGTGTAATCACCAGACGCATTGACCTTTTCGAGCAAGTCGCCGTACTTGCTCTTCACATAAGCCAGCATTGCCGCCTCGAAATCCACGACTTTACTGGTCACGACATCGTCAAGGTAGCCTTCATTCGCTGCAAACAGCGAAAACGCCATTTCTGCGACGCTCATCGGTGAATACTGCGGTTGCTTCATCAACTCGGTAACGCGTTCGCCGCGTTCGAGTTGGGCACGCGTGGTTTCATCGAGGTCGGAGGCGAACTGCGCGAAGGCAGCAAGTTCGCGGAACTGCGCCAACGCCAGACGGACGCCGCCACCGAGCTTCTTGATGATTTTGGTCTGTGCCGAGCCACCGACACGAGAGACCGAAAGACCCGCATTGATTGCCGGACGGATACCGGCATTGAACAGATCGGACTCGAGGAAGATCTGTCCGTCGGTGATCGATATCACATTGGTGGGAACGAATGCGGAAACGTCACCGTCCTGAGTTTCGATGATCGGCAGGGCGGTCAATGAGCCCGTTTGTCCTTTGACTTCACCATTGGTGAATTTCTCGACATAGTCGGCATTGACGCGCGCGGCGCGTTCGAGCAGGCGCGAATGCAAGTAGAACACGTCACCGGGGTAAGCTTCGCGGCCTGGTGGACGACGCAGAAGCAGCGAAACCTGGCGGTACGCCCAGGCCTGCTTGGTCAGATCATCATAAATGATCAACGCGTCCTGACCGCGATCACGGAAATATTCGCCCATCGTGCAACCGGAGTAGGGCGCGACGTATTGCAGCGCTGCCGATTCGGCCGCTGTAGCCGCAACGATGGTCGTATGTTCCATCGCGCCGTGCTCTTCGAGCTTGCGTACAAGGTTGGCGACCGTTGAAGCCTTCTGGCCAACCGCGACATAGATGCATTTGATACCGGATTTGGCCTGGTTGATCACAGCATCGATGGCTACCGCGGTTTTACCGGTCTGGCGGTCACCGATGATCAGCTCTCGCTGCCCCCGGCCGATCGGCACCATCGCGTCGATCGATTTCAATCCGGTCTGGACTGGCTGGTCGACCGACTTACGATCGATCACACCCGGTGCGATCTTTTCTATCGGTGAAGTTTCTGTAGCGTTGATTGGCCCCTTGCCATCGATCGGGTTGCCCAGCGCGTCGACGACTCGGCCGAGCAGGGCTTCTCCAATCGGAACTTCCAGAATACGTCCGGTGCACTTGGCCGTATCGCCTTCAGACAGGTGGCCGTAGGCGCCCAGCACCACCGCACCGACCGAGTCGCGTTCCAGGTTCAGAGCCATGGCGTAGGTGTCACCTGGAAGTTCGATCATTTCACCCTGCATGGCGTCTGCCAGACCATGAATACGGAGAATACCGTCGGTCAGGCTAACCACGGTACCTTCTGTGCGCGCCTCAACAGATGTATCGAAACTCTCGATTCTGGATTTGATCAGTTCACTGATTTCAGATGGATTCAGCTGCATTGTTGTTTCCCCTTAACGACCCAGTGTCATTGCCAGCGACTCAAGCTGGGCTTTCATTGAGCCATCGATGATAGTGTCTCCGGCCTTGATCACGACACCCCCGATAAGCGATTCATCGGTGGAAGTCGTGATTGATACATCGCGGCCAAGTTTGCTCTTCAGCATCTCGGTAATCGCCTGTTCCTGCTCACTGGTCAGGGCGAATGCAGAGATTATTTCGGCTTCAACCTTGCCTTCAGCTTCAGCGCGATAGGATTCAAATTGTGAAAGTACTTCGGGCAGTGCGCCCAGGCGGCCATTCTCGGCCATTAGCATCAGCAAATTTTGTTGTTGCTGGGTTAATTTGTCAGCTATGGCCTTGAGCATCAGCTCGCCCTTTTGGGTCTTGCTGAGCTGTGGTTCGTCGAGCATTTCCTGCATATCGGCGTCAGCAACAACAGCCGCCATCAGCGCCAAGGCATCGCCCCAGCTTGCTATCGCTGAGGTCTCTGTGGCGAGTGTGTATATAGCCCTGGCATAGGGGCGCGCGGTGGTTGTATGCTCTGTCATTGATTCTCCGACCCCGTTCTACAGTTGTTCCGCCAAGTCCTTAAGTGAACTGGCATGTGCTTCGGTGTCAATTTCGCGTTTTAGAATCCTTTCCGCACCTGAAATCGCCAATGCAACTACCTCCTTGCGTAAATGTTCGCGCGCGCGGTTGACTTCTTGCTCGATTTCAGCGTTCGCGCCAGCCTTGATGCGCTCCGCCTCGGATCTGGCGTCTTCTTTGGCCTCGTCGACGATTTCGGTGGCACGTTTCTGTGCATGCGCGATAATGTCGGCGGCTTGACCCTTGGCGTTTTTCAGTTGCTCAGCCGCTTTCTTCGCTGCCAGTTCCTGCTCGTGCTGCCCACGCTCCGCAGCGGCCAGGCCATCCGCAATCTGCTTCTTACGTTTTGCCAGCGCATTAACCAAAGGCGGCCAGATAAACGCGTAACAAAACCAGACGAACACAGCAAATGTGATCGATTGCCCAATCAGCGTCAAATTGATATTCATACGCGTGTACCGTTGGAATTAATTCGCGGTTATCCAGCAACAGCAAAGATGACATAGAAGGCTACACCAACCGCGATCATCGGTACCGCGTCGGTCAAACCCATCATCAGGAAGAACTGGCCACGCAGCAACGGGATGAGCTCAGGTTGACGTGCAGCACCTTCGAGGAAGCGGCCGCCCAGTACACCAATACCGATGGCCGCACCGAGAGCCCCCAGGCCCATCATCAACGCGCCTGCGATGTACAGCATTGCAGTTACTTCAGTCATTTATCTTCTCCTAATGTGAAAGATTCTTGGTTGATTTGTTAGTGTTCTTCGCCCGTCTGATAAGCCAGATCCATATAGACGATGCTCAGCGTCATGAAGATGTAAGCCTGTAAGGTGATGATCAAGATATGAAAAATTGCCCATCCCATCTGCAGCACGCCACCGAACAGCCCCAGGACCAGACCGCCGCCATACATCAGCGCGATCAGGATAAAGATCATTTCACCGGCGAACATGTTGCCATAGAGACGCAATGACAGCGAAAGCGGTTTGGCCAGCAATGAAACGAACTCGAGCAAGAAATTTATCGGGATGAACAGCAGCTGGACTATCTTGTTACTGGATGTGAACGGATGCAGCGTGAGCTCGCTGGCGAAGCCGATCGGCCCTTTGATCTTGAAGCTGTAGAAAATCATCAGCGCAAAAACCGGCAGCGCCATACCAAATGTTGCGTTCGGATCGGTGGATGGCACAACCCTGAAATAGACGTGGTGCGGATCCATACCAAAAAGGTGGTGCCCAATCAGCGTGGCCACCTGGGGCAACCAGTCGACCGGTATCAAATCCATGAAATTGATCAGAAAGACCCAGACAAAAATCGTCAGGGCCATCGGGGCAACCATCGCATTTCTGCCGCTAAACGCACCTTTTACCGTGCCGTCCACGAATTCGACAATCCATTCAACAAAATTTTGCATGCCGCCAGGCACATCGCTGGTTGCGTTTTTAGCTACTTTTCTGAACAGGTAGAGGAAAAGGACGCCGAGAATGATCGACCAGAACATCGTATCGACATGAATGGCCCAGAAACCCATCTCCTTGGCTTCCTGCGCGGTGTGGGCGAGTCCCCACTCACCAGCATGCTCATGACCCCGCGGAAACTTACCGAAGGTAAGATTCTGCAGATGGTGCTGAATGTATTCTCCTGAGGTCTGGCCTTCACCTGACATTATTAGCTCTCTTCATTTGCGTCTGCTGAAAACATTCACAACAGCAGGTGTCATGTGTACAAAAAAATAAACAGCCAACAAGGCAGCTGCATTCACCGGCCTGATAAGAATAAAGGCCGCAATGAACATTGCGCTCGTAAATAAAATCTTGTTCAATTCGCCCCAATAAAACCCCCTCAGTACGACCTCCGGTCGTTCAGACGGTCTGGACCCGAATATTTTCAACGCGAACCAGGCGTTTGCCAGGGTCGCTATTAGGCCGCCGGTCAGAGCTGAATAGGCGGAAACCCAGCCGTTTGGCCAATACCAGCCTAGCAAGACAGCAGCCAAAGTCAAAGTTGCTGCGATTTGCGCGATGACATAGCCTCTGGCCTGCCTGGCTGCACGTCTATTGATCGATTCAAACGACAACGGAGCTGACCTTCAGAACAGAAGACTGTTAAGCGCGGACCCGAACCGCGCAGATTATAAGTAGCAGGCCGCTGATGGTCAAGTTATGCCGGGATCGCCAAAGGTGTTATCGCGATCTCAATTTATATGCGACAGAATGCCATCGAGCTCATCCAGCGAGCTATAACTGATCTCGAGGCGGCCCCTGCCTTTGCTTTTCTGATGGATATTGACCACAGCCCCGAGCTTTTCTGATAAGTCATTTTCCAGTTTCTTGATATCCGGATCTTTCGGGACAGACTTTACTTTTTTGGCCGGATTCAATGCCTTGCGCACCAGTTGTTCGGTCTCGCGAACTGACAGACCCTTGCTAGCCGTCTGTCGGGCCAGCTGACTCTGTACTGCTCCGGTGACGCCGAGCAGCGCACGCGCGTGCCCCATTTCGATCCGGCGCTTCTCCAGCAATTCCTTCACGTCAGAGTTTAAATCCTGCAGCCTCAATAGATTTGACACCGCAGCACGTGAGCGCGCGACCGTGTCAGCTACCTGTTGGTGGGTCATATTGAATTCGTCGATCAGGCGCTGCAGCGCGACAGACTCCTCCAGCGGATTCAGATTCTCGCGCTGAATATTCTCGATCAAAGAAACGGCCGCAGCGGTCTGATCATCGAAATGCTTGATCACGGACGGTATCTGTTCGAGCCCGGCAATCTGCGCGGCACGCCAGCGGCGCTCGCCGGCGACAATCTCATAGGTGTTGTCTGCGGTGGCGCGCACCACGATCGGTTGCACCACACCTTGCGTTCTGATCGAATCGGCCAGTTCTTTCAGTGCCACTTCATCAAAGTGCGTCCTCGGTTGCCAGGGTCCGCGTCGGATCAGATCGATGCCCAGCTCGCGCAGCTCGTCCTCGGTCTGAACTGTTGTCATGGCCTCGACCATCTCCGAGCCACCCAGTAAGGCGTTCAAGCCACGACCCAGACCTTTCTTCTTCGTTGCCATGATGGTTACCGTTCAGACTTAGTCATTGTGTTGATGGCCAGACTCATACGACAGCCGTCACCTCGGCGGTTTCTTGATGGTCTTTGCGCCGCAGCATCTCTCCGGCCAGCGCCAGATAAGCCAACGCACCTTTTGAGGTCCTCTCATAGAGCAATGCTGGCAGGCCGTAGCTGGGTGCTTCTGCCAGACGTACATTGCGCGGGACGATGGTCCGGTACACCTTGTCGCCAAAATGCTCGATCAATTGTGCTGACACATCGTTCGACAGCGTGTTACGCGGATCAAACATGGTACGCAACAGGCCTTCCATTTTCAGATTGGGATTCACCGTTGAGCGCACCTGCTCGATCGTGTCGAGCAGGGATGTCAGCCCCTCAAGGGCGTAATATTCGCACTGCATCGGAATAATCACGCCGTCAGCCGCAACCATTGCATTCAGCGTCAACATATTCAACGCGGGCGGGCAATCCAGAATAATGTACTGGTAATCCCCTTTGATACCTTCGAGGCGCTCTTTCAGCCGGGTTTCGGCACCGTGACTGCGCATGAGTTCGACTTCGGCCGCGGTCAGATCGCTGTTGGACGGGAGCAAATCAATGCCGACTTTCTCAATGTGTTCGAGACAGTCTCGCGGATCCAGGCCCTGCAGCAGCACATCACATAGGGTCTGCTCCAGCGCATTTTTGTCCACACCCACACCCATGGTGGCATTGCCCTGGGGATCCAGGTCGACAAGCAAAACCCTGCGCTTGGTCGCTGCGAGGGAGGCCGCAAGATTCACACTGGTCGTGGTTTTGCCTACGCCGCCTTTCTGATTGGCCAGCGCCAGTACTTGAGTCATATTACAGTGTCTTCTCAATTTCGAGCAAATGCCTTTCAGCGTCCAGCCCGTATATTGCTAGTCTATGCGATCGCTTTAACACGTAGCCCGGCTCTTCGAGCGTCTCATTCAACTTGCCTTGCATGATCAAAATTCGCGTGTGTGGTTTGTGCAAGTGCGCCGTCGCCCGCAAAATCGCCTTTGTGTTCGCAAAAGCTCGCGCTACCACCGTGTCAAAGTATATCCTATGATCATGCTCTGTGGGTGAATACGCTTCAACGCGTTGATTGACGACATCGACATTCTCCAGGCCCAGGGATATTTTTACCTGAATCAAGAAACGAGTCTTTTTGCCACTGCTGTCGATCAGCACAAAATGGTTTTCCGGCAGCGCGATTGCGAGTGGGATACCTGGCAGCCCCGCACCGCTGCCAACATCGATGACCTGTCCGCTACCGATAAAGGGTTGCACCGCCAGACTGTCCAGCAGATGCTTGCGCAGCATTGCGTCGGTGCCGCGGATCGCGCTGAGGTTATAGACACTATTCCATTGGCTGAGCAGGTCAAGATACGCTAAAAGCTTCTCACCGGCACCATCAGGCGTCACTATACCCATGGTGTCGAGACCTGCGTTCAAGGCTTTTGTCAGACGATTCACTAGCCCTGGTAAATGCGGCCTATCTGAACGACGCCTTTTTAAGATGCACCATCAATAACGAAATGGCTGCCGGTGTAACACCTGGTATGCGACTGGCCTGGCCGATGGTCTGTGGTCGATAATCCATCAGCTTCTGGCTCACTTCCGCAGAAAGTCCACGGACAGCATCGTACTCGATCACGTCGGGTATCGGCGTCTGCTCGTGGCGTCGGGCTTTGTCGATCTCGGCAAGCTGTCGGTCGAGGTAGCCGGCATACTTGGCTTGGATTTCAACCTGCTCGGCCACGGCCGGGTCACGAACCGCGCCTCCAATCGCTGCGGTCAACTTGGGATAATCGATCTCGGGACGGCGCAGCAGTTCGCTTGCCTTGTACTCACGCGTTAGCGGCTTGTCGAGATAGTTGGACAAGACCTCACCGGGTTCTGAGGCGGGGAGTACGGTAAGTCCACTGAGGCGCTGTTGTTCATGGTCGATCGCATCGCGTTTCCTGGCAAACTGTTCCCAGTGCCGATTACTGATCAAACCGAATTCGCGTGCGATCGGGGTCAATCTCAAATCTGCATTGTCCTCACGCAAAATCAGGCGGTACTCGGCGCGGCTGGTAAACATGCGGTAGGGTTCAGTCGTCCCACGCGTGATCAAATCATCGACCAGTACCCCAAGATAGGCCTGGTCTCTGCCGGGCGTCCACGCGTCGTACTGCTGCGCCTTGCGAGCCGCATTGATCCCTGCCAGCAGGCCCTGGGCTGCAGCTTCCTCGTAACCGGTAGTACCATTGATCTGCCCGGCGAAGAACAAGCTGTCGATACATTTCGTTTCCAGTGAAGCCTTCAGATCACGCGGATCGAAAAAATCGTATTCGATCGCGTAACCGGGCCGGGTAATGTGCGCGTTCTCGAATCCTCTCATCGAGCGCACGAATTCGAATTGCACATCGAATGGGAGACTGGTCGAAATCCCGTTAGGGTAGACCTCATGCGTTTGCAGGCCTTCGGGTTCGATGAAGATCTGGTGCGCATCCTTGTCGGCAAAACGCACGATCTTATCCTCGATCGAGGGGCAATACCGCGGGCCGACGCCCTCGATGACACCGGTATACATTGGCGACCGGTCGAGCCCGCCCCGAATAATGTCATGCGTACGGCTGTTGGTGTGGGTGATGTGGCAGCAGACCTGCTGTGGATGCTCTTCAACCGAGCCAGTAAAAGAGAATACCGGCACAGGATCGTCCCCTGGCTGCTCTTGCAGCACAGAATAATCGATCGTGCGGCCATCAACCCGCGGCGGCGTTCCGGTTTTCAGGCGCCCGACGCGCAGCGGCAATTCGCGCAATCGATCAGCCAGCCTGACCGACGGAGGATCACCCGCGCGGCCACCAGAGTGATGGCTTTCGCCAATATGGATCACCCCTCCGAGGAAAGTGCCGACCGTCAGAACCACGGCACGGGCTCGGAATTTCAGGCCCATACGCGTCACAACCCCGCAAACGGCGTCCGCGTGACCATCACTGGCGATGATCAAGTCGTCGACCGCCTGTTGAAAGATTGACAGGTTTGGCTGGTTTTCCAGGACCTGGCGAACCGTTGCCTTGTAGAGCACACGGTCGGCCTGAGCGCGAGTGGCGCGCACTGCCGGACCTTTGCGACTGTTCAGAATCCGGAACTGGATACCGCCGCGGTCGGTGGCCTTCGCCATGATACCGCCCATCGCATCGATCTCTTTGACCAGATGGCCCTTGCCAATACCGCCGATGGCCGGGTTGCAGCTCATTTGTCCCAGCGTTTCGATGTTGTGGGTCAGCAACAGGGTCTTCACGCCAATGCGCGCGGACGCCAACGCGGCTTCGGTCCCAGCATGGCCGCCACCGATCACGATCACATCAAAATTATCACTGTAAAACATGGCTTTAGGCAGAAAAATTCCGAATGCAGATTATAAGATAATCATGCTGTCATTTGCGACTGTTTCTCTGTCAGCAGCAGTATGGTGCAGGTCAGTCGAATACCACGGTACGGTTTTCACAAACCAACAAATTGTGATTCAAGTGGTGCCATATCGCCCTGGACAAAACGACTTTCTCCAGATCCCGGCCCTTTCTGACCATGTCATCGACAGTATCTTTGTGACTGACATGGACCACGTCCTGCTCGATGATCGGACCTGCATCAAGGTCCGCCGTCACGAAATGGCTGGTCGCACCGATAATCTTGACACCACGGGCAAACGCTGAATGGTACGGCCGGCTGCCGGGAAAAGCGGGGAGAAAGGAATGATGGATATTGATGATGCGCTGCGGATAGTGCTCGATGAAATCACTGGTCAAAATCTGCATGTAGCGCGCCAGCACGATAAAATCGATGCGGTAGTCGGCCAGCAGTTCCAGCTGTTTCTGTTCCTGGGCCCGCTTGTTGTGCGTGTCAACCGGTAGGCAGAAGTAATCGATACCAAAGCGCTCCGCAACCGCTGCCATGTCCTCGTGGTTACTAATGATTAACGGGATATCAACCTGCCATTCCCCCGATTCGTAACGTGACAGCACATCGTAGAAGCAATGCGGCAATTTGGAAACAAACAAGGCCATGCGCAGCTTGTCAGTCGAAAAATGCAGCTGCCACTGCATACGCAGACGCGACGCAACAGCAGCTTCAAATGCATTTCCAATCGAATCCTCTGCCAAGGAGAATTGCCGCAAATCCCATTCCACTCGCATGAAGAAACGATGCTGATCAGTATCCACATGCTGGTCCAGGTTCAGAATATTACCGCCGTTGTTGAATATGAATTCGGTAATCGCGACCACGATGCCCGGCTGATCGGCACAGTGGATCAATAGAGTGGCGGATTCACGGTTACTTGTACTCATTTGGTCTGGATTCCAGTGCTTACTGTCGAGGTCCAATGCGTGTAGAGGTTGTCAGTCACGCTCGATTTGCCGGACCGGCGTCATAGTATTGGCGAGCACGCCGATACCATCAATGGACACTTCGATGAGCTGACCATCATGCATTGCCTTTGCGTTCAATCCGGTCCCGCAAGCTATGATATCACCGGGGTTCAGCGTCATATCCTTCGAGAGCCGGCTTACCAGCTCATGCGGCCCGAATATCATATCGGTCACCGGGTAGTCCTGCAAAAGTTCGCCGTCGAGTCGCGACTGTACAACCAGTTTATCAACATCCAGGTCCGTCGCGATCACGGGACCGAAAATACCAAACGTATCGAAGCCCTTCGCGCGGGTCCACTGAGGAAACGACGGGTCGCGCTTCAGGATTTCTTTGGCGGTTACATCGTTGACACAGGTATAGCCGAAGATACAATCCGCAGCCTCGCTGACAGTAACATGCGAACAAGATTTGCCAACCACAATACCAAGTTCGCCTTCAAAAAAAACTGGTCCGTCGTAAGAGCTTGGCCTATCGATCGGCTTTCGGTGTGCATTGAACGAGTTGGGTGTTTTGACGAAATAGAGCGGCTCAGGCGGAATCGCCCAACCCTCATGTTGAGCACGCGAATGAAAATTATTCCATAGCGCGAGCATTTTTCCAGGGATGCAGGGTATCAGGATTTCCACATCCTCGAGTGAACATTTTTCGTTGGTGGGTGTTGGATGATTGAACAGGTTCCCGTGGTACACATGGATCGTGTCACCCTCCAATAGACCTAGAGAACGTATATTTTTGTAATCGAACTGTAACCATTGAGGCATAACGCTATGATCCTATTAAATAATCGTTAATATAATAATAAGGGCCGTAACTAATTGTAAGCAAAAGTAAAATTCGTTCAATTAGATTACGTCCCCAACCAGAATTAAAACTATTAGTGGGCTATAAAAATGTTTGAATCTTTCCTTCAGGGCAGTCCCGTTGAGATTGCAATCGCGGTTCTTTTCCCTGCTTCAGTATTGTTCTTTGCTTACCTGATTCGTGGCGTCGCCGGCTTTGGTTCAGCCTTGATTGCTGTACCGCTTCTGGCTTTAACCCTGCCATTGACGATCGTGGTACCACTAGTGGTATTTCTCGATTATGTTGGCTCTACCGGCCAAGGTATCAAAAACCGCGAGAGCATACGCTGGAGCGAAATTCTGCCACTGCTTCCGTTCTCGATCATCGGAGTGACTGTCTCACTGTTTGTTATGGAGTCGGTCAGGCCGGAGATGCTGTCTGTCGCGTTAGGCGGCTTCGTAATCCTGTTTGCGGCCTACCAGTTGCTGCCAATGAAACTCGGGCAAGCCCGACGAATCATAGCGATACCTTCGGGTTTACTTGGTGGTTTCGTCGGTACGCTGTTTGGCACTGGCGGGCCGTTCTATGTCATTTATCTTAATCTTCGCAAACTGGACAAGGACGCATTTCGTGCAACTTTTGCGTCGATATTCCTGCTTGATGGTGCCTTGCGGCTGATTGGATACGCGCTCAAAGGTTTCTATACGCTCGAAATGCTGGCTTATCTCGCGATGGCTGTTCCGGTAGCGGGGCTTGGCCTGTTTTTCGGGGGCAGAATACACACTGCGCTAGGCCGGGACACGTTTGTCAGGCTCATCAGTGTTCTGTTGCTTGGAAGTGGCACCGCGCTGCTGATGAAGGCTTAACCCGCGTTTCTCACGAGCCGGCGTCGCAACCTGGGCGATCCCACTTCATCCATAGAACGTAGGGTGCGCCGCGCGCACCGGAACCGGCCACCGAACTGAAGATTAGCGGTGCGCATGGCGCACCCTACGACCCGTTCACTCAAACCGCAGCTCGCACTCCGCTTTTCCGTTCACAGCGGCGCTGAGCAACACATAAACAAGCTTGCTTGCATGATCCTGCAATTACATTCTCATCGCCTATGCTGGCTTATTTGCCGATACAAAACTCAGCAAAGATCTTTCCCAACAGATCGTCACTGGTGAATTCACCGGTGATGCTCGACAGATGCTGTTGAGCTAGCCTGAGTTCCTCAGCAAGCAGTTCTACAGAACAGTCTTCATAACACCTGAGCCCCTTGTTCAGGTGTTCAGCCGCAGTGTTGATCGCCATGATGTGCCTGCGTCTCGCAATGAACTGGCCTTCAGTGCGTTGGTGATAACCCATGCTCGTTTTCAGGTGCTGCCTCAACAGATCGATACCTTGTCCGGTTTTGGCCGAGACATAGATTTCGGTACGTTCCGGAGTCTCGGAAATTCGATTTCGCTCGCCACTGACATCGGTTTTATTGAAGACGACACTGAGGCCTGTGCTTTTGGGCAATTGTTCGATCAGTTCCTTCGGCACGTCATCCTTGGTCTGTGAATCGATTAGGTAAAGCAGGCGATCACATCGCTCGATCTCCCTCCATGCACGTCTGACGCCTTCCTGCTCGATTAGGTCTGCAGAGTGCCGTAAACCGGCGGTGTCGATAATATGTAAAGGCAGGCCATCGATCTGAATATGTTCGCGCAGGACATCACGAGTGGTTCCGGGAATGTCAGTTACTATGGCTGTATCACTGCCTGCCAGCTGATTCAGCAGACTGGATTTACCAGCGTTTGGTTTGCCCGCAATAACGACGGTCATGCCCTCTTTGAGCAAACACCCTTGTCTGGCGGACTCGAGCACCGTCTTGATCTGGCTCTGAATCTCGCCAAGCTTTATCGCGACGACGCTATCGGCGATAAAATCGATTTCTTCTTCCGGGAAATCCAGAGCAGCCTCGAGGTACGTGCGCAGCTGGACGAGCTGTTCGACCAACTGGTCGATAGCTGACGAGAACTCACCCTGCAAAGACCGCATTGCGGCGCGTGCAGCATCCTCACTGTCTGCTGCAATCAAGTCCGCGATTGCTTCCGCCTGTGCCAGATCAATTTTTTCGTTGAGGAATGCACGCTCGCTGAACTCGCCTGCTCTGGCCAGGCGCGCACCATGCATCAGAACTTGCTGTAACAGCATATCGAGCACGACTTGACCGCCGTGGCCATGCAATTCAAGGACATCTTCACCGGTAAAAGAGTGTGGCTTCGCGAAAAAAACTGCGATGCCTTTGTCGATGACTGAGCCCTCAGCATCCATGAACGCTAGGTACTCGGCCTGCCGCGCGCGTGGGCAGCGACCCAGTATAGCCTTTGCTATTGCATCAGTTAGCGGACCTGATACACGTATGATGCCCACGCCACCCTGACCTGTTGGGGTGGCAATGGCCGCAATGGTATCCATTGTTGTTTGAAACCGGGCAATTACGCAATATCGAAATTATGCTTCCTTTTCGATACGTCGTGTAATGACATACTGTTGAGCGATGGAAAGCAGGTTGTTTACAACCCAATAAAGCACCAGGCCCGACGGGAAAAACGCGAACATTGCAGTGAATATGAAAGGCATATACTGAAATATTTTCTGCTGTACCGGATCGACTGGCGCCGGATTGAGCTTTTGCTGTACCCACATGGATACACCCATGATGATTGGCAAAATGAAATAGGGGTCACGTGCTGAAAGGTTGTCGATCCACAGAATGAATGGCGCATGACGCATTTCGACGCTCTCGAGCAGCACCCAATAAAGCGCAATGAACACTGGCATCTGCACCAGAATTGGCAAGCACCCGCCCATCGGATTGATCTTTTCGCGTTTATACATATCCATCATGGCCTTGCTCATGGCCTGACGGTCGTCACCGTAGCGGTCTTTCATTTGTTTTATACGCGGTGCCACTTTGCGCATTTTCGCCATCGAGCGGTAACTCATTTCGGACAATTTATAAAACACCGCTTTGACCGTAATGGTCAAGAATATGATGGCCCAGCCCCAGTTGCCAAACCAGCCGTGAAAGATGTCGAGTAACCAGAACAGTGG